>JBBRJI010000587.1:0-4260 GCA_038219625.1 Pirellulales bacterium
GTAAAACGCATCGCAAGTTCTAACGAGCGCGAGTCTGAGCAACGCTCCCGTCGCCCAATTCTAAAATGTGTCTCGTTGCAGGAATGCAGGCAACGGTGGTTGCCTGCGCTTATTTCGAATGATTTGAATTGAAATAGAGAAACCGGACCAATTTCGCGAGCAGTCCGTACCGATATTATCTCAAATCGAGGGGCAGGAAATCGAGACCGCACATATAAGTGTCGTTTCCCCATGTTTCCCTCTCCTTATCGGTATTGCGATGGCCGATTTGCTACCCGAAGTCGCCTTCCACGATCACGATCGCGGAAAATTGACGTTCGCCTTTCAGATGGGCGTCGCGATCGCCATTGACATCGAAAACTTACCCGGCCACCACCACGCGCACAACTCGGTGCAACCGATGGAACACGATCACGGTCATTAATTAAGCATGTGTGGCTGAGCCTCCGGCTTGAATGCTTTTCCCTAAGCTTGAGGCGATTGAGGCCCGTTCAACCATTTACAGGTTCGTGAACGCTTCGTAATTCCAGCCCTGTCGGTGGCTTCCCAGATGCACGCCGCATAGCAGGGGAACAAGAAGCCCCAGAGTAAATGCGATGGGCGTGATGAGTCGCACTTCGAAAGCACGCCCTTCGTGCTCAGGAACTTGCCACACGGCGCTCAGTAAATACAATACCCTGTTGGAAACGGGATCGCTCCCGGTAGCAAGTCGGTTCGTAACAGTGCAATGTCATGATTGGAAAGTAAAAGTTGTTCAGACAAAACTAACTTCCGGTCATTGACTGCGTTGCATTCGGAGAATAAATTGGATCTTGGTCGGACCGCACCCGTCCGTGCGGAGTTTGTCGTGATTTCTAAACGTTTCATAGCATTATGCCTGTTGGTGCTCTACGGAGCTCCCGCCGTGATTGGTCCTTATTGGCACCATCATGGGCACTCGTGCAGTCATCTCGAAACGAATTCTCGGGTACTTTCTACTTCTTGCGACGCACCCTCCTGTGTTTCTGATTTCTCTTCCTCGGATGGTAATACTTCCGCATCAAAAGGTGGCTGCCATTGCCGCCAACACACAGACATCGAAGCGTCTGCATCTAACGCTGGACATTCCGGATCAACAATTGCCGACGAGCGTTTGGCGTTCTGGAGTGGGAAAGAGAACCATGGGCCATGTTCGGTCTGCGCGCACTATAGCCAGGCTCAAGTCGTATGTGTATTCGATACAATTTCGAACGAAAGCGATCTATTTCAATTCGCTGTAGAGCTTCATAGCGAAGCTTATTCTTCCATCCATGCTTCGTGGCATGCTCGTGGACCGCCAAGCTGCGCGTAAGCGTTCAGCACTTCCGTCGTAGTTTTTGTTGTTCACACGTCCGTTGCATTGCAGTCAACCTGTTGCAATCGAACCAAGCGTGTTTCGGACTGCCTCCTTCGCGTAATCCGAAAACGTCTTTGTACTTTAGGCGTGTGAATAGCAGAACCTTCTTACCATCCAAGTGCGGAATCGCCCGTGGTATGCGCGGCGCGCCTTAATCGGTCCGACCAACCATTGGTGTGCGTTAGCCGCGCTACCCGGGCGACCTTCACGCGTTTCTCCTGATCCTATGAATTGAGTGTGCGAATATGCCTTTCAATATCCGAAGTTACCGAGTTGGATTTACTTTAGTCGAATTGCTTGTCGTTATTGCGATCATCGGTTTATTAGTCGGTTTGCTTTTGCCTGCCGTGCAAGCCGCACGTGAGGCAGCTCGCCGGATGCAGTGCGCAAATAACCTGAAGCAGGTCGCATTGGCGGTCCACAGCTATGAGTCTGCCATCGGCTCCTTTCCATTGACAACCACTGGTCCGAGCCGAACGACGCCGAGTCTAGGCAGTGGTTTCTATAGTTGGATGGCAATGATACTACCGCAAGTCGAACAATCACCGGTCTACAACTCGATCATGTTTTCTGAAGCGATGGTAGATCCAAAGGCCTTTTCGGGCAGTTCGGATTACACGCTACTTCGCATCTCGCTTTCACATGTCAATTCATTGCCCGCATCAACCACGGTTCCAACGTTTCTTTGCCCCTCCGATTCGGTGACAGCGACGGCAACAATGGGAACCGGTCGCGCGGCGCCGGGTTCATATGCGGGCAACTTAGGTTGGGTCCGAGGAGCGACAGGTATTCATGGTACAGACAGTCCGCTTGCACAGGCAAACGGGGCAATGCCTTTGGTGAATCCGGCCAATCCCGATCCTTGGCAAGTGGCGAAGATCAAATTTCGAGACTTCACCGATGGTACAGCTCACACCGCTTTGATATCCGAGCGATTAATCAACAATGCGGAAGGGAGCGTCGGGCCATTCGGCACAACCATGAATGGCAATCTGAAACCATCGGTTATGTCGTTTTGCGCGGGTGCGGGAAGTAGCAATCGGCGGCTATCGGATTGGGTGACTTATTGCCGTGGGGTCTCAGTCCCTGACCCAACCTATTCGCTGCCACATGGTCGATCCTGGATTTCAGGGTGGACACTGGCGGCGAATCTCTACATGCATGTGATGCCCATCAACTCGCGTAACTGCCATCTCTATGGCGGTGAAGATGATGGAACAAACCTAGTTTCAGCCAGCAGCAATCACACCGGCGGAGCTCAAGTAGCGTTCGTCGATGGTCATGTTGCATTTATAAGTCAAGATATTGATCCCGCTGTGTGGTGGTCCATCGGGTCACGCAACGGTGGCGAGACGACAACAAATCTCGAGTAGTTTACTTAACAACAATACAAAGGATACAAACATGAAAAAACAGATATTGGTACTTTTGGCGGTCATTTTTTGCTTCAGCACCATAGCGCGGGCGGAGATGATTTATATCTCTGGGCATGCAGACCTTGGTGTGGGTTTCGAGAACAACAACTTGCACCTTCACTTGCACGCGGAGGGTGTACTGGGTCTCTTTGGAGGCGGGACGACTGCCGCTGGCGAATACGACCCGGGTGATTTGATTATTGGAGTTCCGGGGCCATCTATTTCTCGTCCTTCGGGTGCGCAGTGGAATTTTTTGGCTTCAAGTGCTGGCAACCCAATCTGGTTACTTCCACAGAGCTCTGATCCCGCCAAGCCGTTCTTGGGACTTGGGACTGAGGAACTGCTTCCAGCGAACGGATGGACGACTCCGTTGACTTGGACGTTCAATTCGATATCTACGATCAACGGCAATAGCTCTCAATTCTCGCTTTGGCAGAATGATGCATTCGGATCGCCAACGGTTTTCGCTTCGACGCTCGTTCCGACAGGAACGGGCAACAGTTGGACGCAAAATCCATTTAGCCATGATCACTTCAACATTGGATTCACTCAAGAAGGGGTTTACGATGTGAACTTTACGATTACCGGCACGAACGCGACGCTCAATCAATCCTTTAACGATACCGCCTCATTCAGGTTCGCAACGGGTTCCGCAATCTCTGCAGTCCCTGAGCCAAGTAGCATGGCGTTTTTCGGAATAGCAACTGCTGGACTGACTTTTTTTCGTATGCGCCGAGCCAAAACGCTTCGTAGGAATTAACTCGTTGCTATTCATTTCTCTCGAAGGACCAGCTATGCAGTCTGTGACCATCGCGCAGCGCAAACTCCACTCTCTTTCTAACTTGGCGAATCGCGACTTTTGCCCATGGGCGAACAAGTACGTGTATTGGCTTAAAGAGCCTGTGGGGTGGTTTGTAGTAGCTACGCTTGTGAGCGTTTTGGTCGGCGCCTTTCTAAGTCCACTGGGCTGGACGGTAGCGGTAGGGTTGATCACGATCCTAGTGCTTGGACTGGGCTTTCCTAAGCATTGGACATGGCGAGCAACGCCCTGACGTGGGATTGGCTCGAGTCCCAGCTATGAGCGCAACCACCTATCGTTTGTCGATCCGCCCTGAATATCGCGGTAGGTATCCGATACAACAGCCCAAGATTGCATGCGCGTTTCCATTTGGCATTTGGACAGCGCGAAGAAAAATCCACAAGATAATTTCGATGACAGTACCTCTTAGGGACACCACTTATTTTTGGGGGGGTGGTAGCGAACAGGATTGGAAATTTTTATGCTGGGGTGATTCCGTACTTTCTTGTATCGGTCATGCGAAGGAGTGGATCATGGCGAGATTGGCTCGTGCTGAAATTTTCGACCCGGCGGAGATCGTTGCCGTACACCTCATCGGAAAAACGGTCCGCTCTTGCTACCTCATGGGGGTCGATGAGCGTTCCGGCAAGAATTTCGATCACCGAAACCGC
>JBBRJI010000588.1:0-4250 GCA_038219625.1 Pirellulales bacterium
GGCAGAATGAGTCCTACCCGCCCCTCGCTTCGCTCGACCCTCCCGTAGGGAGGGTGAAGTCACTCTCCCGCTGGGAGAGTCGGCCTGAAAGGCCGGAGAGGGTTTGCGTCACACTGGTAGTTTTCAATCTGCCGCTCGCCTGAACTGAAAAATAAATTTCCAAGCGAACACAATGACGAACGACTCGGAAACAGCCCCACTCAGTTCTCGGCATCATCCGGAATCGACGCTCGCTCCTGCTTCGTTAATACCGGCTCTCTCCAGCTTACTGTACGCAACCTATGTGGTTGTGATGAGTGCCATGATGTTGGTTTTAAACTCAGTTATGTGCCTGTCCGCGCATTCGGCATTAACACTCTTTGGTCCAGAATGGCTAACGGAAAATCCGACGATTTATCCGAGGGCGAGTCAGATGTTCTATTTTCTCGCGCCCGTAGTTTTGATGGTGCTCGAGTGGAACCTGCTGGATAGAATTCAGCGGCTGTTTAACAAAGAAGAGCACTCAAGCTAAGTGGTTTCATCATGAAGTATCGTGAGACGTCCATTGAAAACATAGCTTGGGGATCCCTCCAGAATTTTCGCCCCAGATCCTTCTAGAAAGGATCCCCAGCTAGTTATGTATTGTTTCGGATTACAAAACGCCGAAGCCGTACCGCAAACCCTTAGACGGCGTATCAACGTCACCCAATTGAGATTTTAACGACGCCACTTGTTTAGGCATGCTTATGGTCGCGCAGATTGAGTCCTTTGCGGTTGGCGAGCCACACCGTTGCGGCCTGTTCATCGGCCAGTTTGCAGTCGAGTTGCAGGTTGCGAGCTTCTTGCAGAATGGCACTAAACTCGGGTCCTGGCTCAAGCCCTGCACGCTGTAGTTTCCGACCATCAAGCAACGGAGCCGGGCTTAACTTTTCTGTCGGCCAGTTCAAGTGTTCGCGCAGCCAATGGAGTTCGTCAACAAGCTCCGGTTCGATTGCTTGCCGCGCTGCGAGCAAAGCAACAGCCACTTCGATATGGGGTTTGACGAGCAGCGGTTGGACGCGCGACCACGGCAGCTTCGATGCTTGCGCTAAAATAGATTGTACTTCGAGTGCAAAGTGAATCGCGTCAGCTTCCTCGTTGGCGAGTTTCAATCGGTGTTTGAATGCCGCCACAATCTGCTTCGTGTCCTGGCCGTCTCGAGTGGCGGGCCAGTGGAGGGCAGCAACTCGCGTTAACCAGCCTCCCTTGTCGCATCGACCAAGCAGCTCAACGATCGTCGCTCCCGTTGCGTTCCAACGTGCATCAACCTCCGGTGCGATGACTTGTAATAACCCAGTCTCATACAGCTTCTGCACAGCCCAAGCCGCTTGGTTGGTCTCCAGCGTTTTTCGTAATTCGATCGCAATTCGCTCTCCGCTAACCAACGCCGCTTCAGCCGCATGCGCTTTAATGGCAGCCTCAGTTTCGGTATCCATCGCGAATCCAAATCGAGCCGCAAATCGAACCGCGCGCAGCATCCGCAGCTTATCTTCCGCTAACCGCGCATGGGGATCTCCAATCGCCCGAATCAAACCCGCTCGCAGATCCTCGCGACCACCCACGTAATCGATGACCTCTTGCGTCACGGGATCAAAGAACATTCCGTTGATTGAAAAATCGCGTCGCTGGGCGTCTTTCTCAGGCGTGCTGAACGTTACGCGATCCGGACGCCGGCCATCGGTGTAGCTCGAATCGGTTCGGAACGTTGCGACTTCCACCTGAGTCTGCAACTTGCTTGAACCTTTTACAATCACAACTCCGAACGCAGCCCCCACCATTAACGTGCGTCGAAATCCGAACAACTCACGAACCTGCTGCGGAGTTGCAGCGGTCGCCACGTCGTAATCATGCGGCTCGTTCCCCATCAATAAATCGCGCACGCAGCCACCGGCCCATAACGCTACATAGCCCGCGGCCCTCAATTGATCGACAACTTCGGTCGCAAATTGCTTCGCTTCACTCACGGTAAACCTAGTTTTCAGTTGTGCCGAACACAGGCAGCGGGTTTTCAAACTTACTTAACATTCCAGCGATCCCAATTTCAGCGATTCCACTTGCCCATTCGCCTCTTAAACTGCGCTAGAATCCGCAAGCACAATTCCGCTCGCCAAAGCCTTCAGCAACTTAGCAACCTCTGCCATAAGTTCGCAATCTTCAGGAAATCGATCCGCCACCGTTACAGCTCCTTGCTCGATCCATTCCATCAAAGCGTTGATTCGAGTGTGACAGTCTTGGAGAACACGTTGTTCATCCAGTTCGTCGTGAATGCGATCGAGCTCTATACGACCGCCGGAGTTTTGCTGATTTGGTTTTTGCTGATTCAGGTTTTGGTTCTGGGGGTGCTGGCGATTCAGCCTCAGCAGTTTACCTTGCTCGGCGGCGTAATTCTGTTCTGCGAAATGAACTCGGCGGAGTTTCTGCTGGGCGTTGAATTGGTAGACCGGGTCTTCGCCAAAATAAACACTCCAGCCACCCTGATTGCGGAAGCCAATGAAGATCGCGTTACAACTCGGATGGTGCAGTAAAAGCCGACGCGGATACGCAGTGGCGTCTCGCATCAGATCTTCTCGAGGTTGTCGATTGATAGCCATCAGTGGACTTGGAAAAATGGGTGAACGCAAAACGGTCGGCGGTTCAATGCGAAATGTTTCATTGCTATCAGTCGAATTGCGAATATCAGTTTACTGCAACCGTGCAAGACCTGCGTCACTTCCGAAGCTGACCGAATTGCGTTTCGTGCTTAGCCCATTCCACTTCAACGCGCCTATTTAAAACAACCGATTTGCAAATTGCCCGTTTATAACCACGGGACAAAGTCTAAACGAAGCAGCTAGGTAAGATTTTCTGGATATGGCGAGTTTGCCGGTCGATAAGACTTTTACGAAACACAGCTCTTGATCGCTTGAGATGCTCGAAAGCGGAGTTCGCTCTCGACGACCTTAGACGACTTTGCGGCGCTGGCACGGAGACTTTGTCATGTCATTTTATTCTCGCGCAGCCTGGATTTTCACCTGTCTCATGACGCTGGTCGGGACCGGATGCTGTTGCACCCAAGGCATGAAATCATGCAGTGGCGTCGTTGGATGCTCTTCCTGCCCAACCAATTCTTGCGGGACCGGGCCGCTGATGGGCTTGGCAAGTTGCCGCGGTGGCTGTGGCGAAACCTACGTAGACGAATGGGTTAGCGAACCGCCCTGCATCGACAACTGCGGCTACTGCGAAACTGGCTGCGACAGATGCCGTACCAGGAAACCCGTTCGATCGATGCTGCGATTACTGTGGGGCGTTCCATACAAAGGCGATTGTGGCTACAGCACCGGATGCGATTCAGGATGTAGCGATGGCTGCTCGAGCTGCGACGGTGGCATGACAGATTCCGGCAACGTTATTTCTGGCGACATGCACGGTTCAGTCATGCACTCGACAGCCAACCGAAGTTGCAATTGCGGCGGTTCGCACAGTTCAGGGGTCCACATGAGCCCTGTACCAATGAATCCAGGGCAAACTTACGAGACTCCAAGCCCCACAGGCTCACCGAATCCCGGTGAAGCGGTTCCGACCCCAGCACCGGTCTCTCCTAGCTCCGCCAAGCGCCTCAGCCCAGCTCAACAAAGAACTAGCGTCACCCGCGCCTCAACTCGGTAGCGGCTACTTGACCAGCGGAAGTCCAACAGCAATCATTAGGGAGTTCCTCCCTCCAATTCTCCGGGGCGGAGAGCGCTTAGGCGGGCCACCACACGGCTCGCCCGGTTCGACCCAGCGTCGAACTGCTTGAAAAAGACTGGGGTGTGGTGTAATTGGTAGCACGAAGGATTCTGATTCCTTTAGCCATGGATCGTCCCCATGCACCCCAGCTTTTTTCTTTTCCCTCCCGCCTCTATTTCTGAACGCCCTCAAGCCATATTGAGCTGGACGATGTGAGTCCGCGTTTCTGAGTGTGTCTCTTTGACCTGGCCCTTTGATCTCGACTTTATCAAACAGACCTTTTCGGCTCAGCCTTTTTGATCGGGGCAGCGGAAGCGGCCGACGACGAAGTCGCGTTTGGCGAGATGCTTGGTCTGACGGTTGACGCTCCGAACTCGCCAGAGCTTAAATGACGAGGGCTGCAGTTGCGAGCGCATGAGCTTGATGACGTCGCCGGGGGACAAACCAAATTGGATCTTGATGGCGTCGAACGTGGTGCGATCCTCCCAGGCCATCTGAATGATGCGGTCAATTTCTGCTTCGCTCAA
>JBBRJI010000589.1:0-4242 GCA_038219625.1 Pirellulales bacterium
CGCTTGCCCCTCTCTCGGAACCTACGTCCATGCGTATCCATCCCTTTTCAATATTTGCGACTCTCCTCCTTCTCCTCAGTATGGAATGCCAAGCCGCTGAGCCGAAAACCATCTCCTGGACCAAACAGGTCTTGGATACCAAGTTTCGATCCGAAGGCGTGGCCGTGGCCGACGTGAACAAGGACGGCAAAATGGATGTACTCAATGGCGAATATTGGTACGAAGCGCCGGACTGGAAGCCCCATGAAATGCAACCGCCAATGGATCATAAAGATGGTCTTGGAAACTACAGTCGGTCCTTCGCTTGTTGGTCCGATGATTTTAACAAGGATGGATTTCTCGATCTGATCGTCATCGACTTCCCAGGTATCCCTTGTTACTGGATGGAAAACCCCAAGGGTGCAATGGGGCATTGGACCAAACATACCATTTGGCATAGCGCCTGCAACGAGACACCTATTTATGCGGACTTGCTCGGAACTGGCAAACGGTTTCTCGTCATGGGTTTCCAACCAAAAGGATCGAAGGCCGAAGGAAACGAAGGGCAGATGGCATACTTTGCGCCAAACGAAAACGATCCTAACGCATTGTGGGACATGCATCCGATCAGCGAACCAAGCGAACCAGGCAAGAATGGAATTCCTGGAACGATGCGATTCAGCCATGGACTTGGTGTGGGCGATCTCAACAACGACGGTAAGCAAGATGTTCTTTGCACCGGTGGTTGGTGGGAGCAACCGAGCCAAGCAGACGGTAAGTCAGCTTGGTCTTTTCACCCAGCAAATCTTGGCGAGGCGTGCGCGGACATGTTTGCCTTTGACGTCGATAACGATGGCAAGACCGACGTCTTAAGCACTTCGGCGCACAAATTTGGAATTTGGTGGTACAAACAACGTCCAATGCCAAAGGATTCCAATGAGCCTCATCCTGCCTTTGACAAGATTGAGCTCTTTGGTCGACTAGCATCGGAAACGCATGCTGCGCATTTTGTGGACATGGATGGTGATGGCAACAAGGATTTGGTGACGGGCAAGCGATGGTGGTCACATGGTCGCTCGGAACCAGGTTCCAATTGGGATGCGAAAGTGTACTGGCTGAGAGCGGAAAAAGAGAACGATGGCTTTGTCAATTTTGTACCGCAGTTGATCGATAGCGACTCCGGCGTCGGAACCCAATTTGAGGTGGCCGATATCAATGGCGATGGACTACTTGATATCATTTCATCCAACAAGAAGGGGGTCCGCGTTCTCCTTCAAAAGCGATAATCTCCATAGCCACCCCGAACCCAATTGGAGAAACGCGAGATGCTTCCCTCCCTGCGACCTTGAAATCCTCGCAAGTATCGGTAGCATAGGCGGTTACAGCATTGAAATTGCCTGCGTCGCGCTAGGCAGTTGTAGGAGTGCTGGGACAAATTATGGCAAACCAATCGGGAACGAATTGTCTTATTTCAACGAAAAAGCTACTTACCGTTTGCATTTCGACCTATTTCTGACTGATTTTCAGCCTCAGACCAAGTCGAGGCCTACGTTGCAACCACCAGGAAAGTTCTTTCGTTCATGATTGATCAGCTAGCAGTTTACGATTTTTCATCGCTTTTCACTCTTGCTTCCCTTCAGGTTGTTGTGGCGTTGATTGTCATCGAAGGATTGCTTTCGGTGGACAATGCGTTGGCGATTGCCGCATTGGCCTCACATTTAGATGAAAAGCAACGCAAGTTAGCCATCACGATTGGCTACGCCGGCGCCTATGGGTTCCGAATCCTTGCATTGTTCCTTGCATCCTATATCCTCCATAACCACTGGTTGATGGCCTTGGGAGCTGCCTATTTGATTTGGTTGATGTGCAACCATTTTGCAGAAAGCGAAGATGCAGACGAGCACAAGGGAGCCCACAAAGCGCCCAGTTTTGCCAAGACGATTGCTCTGATCGCATTCCTCGATCTCAGCCTCAGTTTCGATAACGTTGTGGCAGCGGTTGCGTTCGCTCGCGATAGTATCCTTTTGGTCTATGTCGGTGTGACCATCGGTATCCTCACGCTTCGACTCGTTGCGGGCTACTGTATCAAATTGCTTGATAAGCATCCTTGGCTCGAACATACGGCCTTCTTATTGGTTGGCTTCGTGGGTGCACTGCTGTGCACGGAACTGTTTTGGGATACCTACATCAGGCAGGATCTGCCTGTCTTTGGTTACGATCTGATTCATGGTGAACACACCCTCGACGTCACAAGTACGTTGGACGCGAAGGAAGAGGAGCATCATTTGCACTACCACATCAAGAAGCCGGTCAAGTTTGGCGGGATTTTCTTGATTGTGCTGGTGCACATGGCCTATGAAAAGTTTCCTGCTTTCAAGAAAGTGCTTCTTCCAATCGTCATCGCGTTTCGCCATCTTTTTGCGATCGCAGCACGCTCCGTCAACTCTCTATTCTGGTTTGTCACTTGGCCAATACGCGTCCTTTTTCGATCTCTGCGTCGCGCCAGTTCCTAACCGATCAACCTTGAACCTGAAGCGGACCTTTTAAAAATGATCCCTACCTTCCCAGTTCCTGAACCCGCCGTTGTTTGGAATCGTTTTTTCGAATTGCTCCAAGTGCCAAGACCTTCCAAAGCGGAGGGAGCCGCTATCGACTTCTTGAATCGCTGGGCAGATGCCTTAGGCTTCGAGTCGCGACGGGATACGGCTGGCAACCTCGTGGTCCATGTACCATCCACGAAAACCCAACCCGCTGGACCGACGGTCGTTTTGCAATGCCATGTCGATATTGTGTCCGTAACGGCCGATGGAGATGCGCACGGAGCCGACGCGTCACGTGGATTAATACCAACCGTTCGCGGCGACTTCAATCCAGCGGACGAGAAAAGACTCATTCCCAACGCTTCGGGCGATTGGATCAACGCTCCTTTCACAACCCTCGGTGCGGACAACGGCATTGGAGTTGGAATGATGATGGCCTTGGCCGAGTCGAATCATCGACCGGTACCCTTGCAATTGCTCTTCACGATCGATGAGGAAGCGGGCATGTCTGGGGCCTTTGGGCTTGATCCAGTTGCACTGGGCATAACCGGGAAATTGCTGATCAACATCGACACCGAAGATGATGATGAAATCACTATCGGCGCCGCCGGCGGACGCGACGTTGAAATTCAATGGCAGGGCGAATGGGAACCCGTTATCAACCCGGCTTGTTTTTCCATCGCTTTGCAAGGGCTCAAAGGAGGACACTCCGGAATTGAAATCAATCAAGGACGCGCCAATGCGATTCGAACCTTGTCGCGAGCCTTGCGACGACTTACGGACTCAATGGACCTGAGGCTACTCAAAATAAGTGGCGGCTCGCGGCGAAATGCGATTCCAGATTTTTGTACCGCGACTGTGGTTTTCGATGCTGCTAAGTTACCCGCCGCAAAGAATATACTTCAGACTTGCAACGATCAATGGAACCAACTCTATGCCGGTCGAGACAACCCGATCGCAATCGAACTGAAACAGCTTCCGGATTTGCGGCCTGACGCCTGTTTGTCCGTTGCCAGCACTCGCTCGCTGATACAACTACTCAACGGTATTCCGACCGGCATTTGCGAGATGACTTCAGACATTCCCACACTGGTCGAGTCGTCATGCAATCTAGCAATCGTCGAATGGAACATAACGAAACCAGCGAGAATTATTTGCAGTGTTCGCGGGACCACTGGCTATGCTGCGGATGACATCTGCGACACGCTGCGATCCCTTGCAGGGCTATCTAATAGCAAGATCGAAATCGCCGATGGATATCCTGGCTGGAAACCAAGACTAGAATCACCACTCCTGAAGATTGCGATTGAGCAATACGAAGCGTTGTTTGCCTCGCCTCCAAAGGTGCATGCCGTTCACGCAGGACTCGAATGCGGATTGCTGATCGAGAAGTTACCAGGACTGGATACCATTTCGATCGGACCGACCATTAAAGGTAACCATGCGGTTGGCGAACGCGTTCAAATCAGTTCCGTTGCAAAATCGTATCGCTACGTGAACGCGATTCTTGAGCAGCTTGCGCGGTAGGCTTACCACGCGAATAGCGTATGTCGCCTTTCGCTCTGCGAAAGTGCGTTAAGGCGAGCGGCAGACAGAAGCCTACCAGGCCAGGCCACCGTGTGGCACGCCCAAAGCGATTAGCGATGGGCGTGGGAAGTGTGGCAAATGACTCTAGCGATTCACCACGCCCTTCGTACCTCAGAGCGTGCCACCCAGTTTATAG
>JBBRJI010000590.1:0-4232 GCA_038219625.1 Pirellulales bacterium
TATGTCTGAAAAAAGAAGGATGATTGTACTACCAACGGTCTTACTGTTGGGTGCGAGCGCGATCGCCATTGGGGTCGTGCCGGGAGTCCGGGATTGGGTTGACCAGACCATTCCATGGTTGGGAATCAACGGGCCAAAGCCAACAACATTGTCGTCGATTCCAAAGGAAACGATTGCCGACACGGAAAACGCTTCGTTGCCGCCCGTCCCGATGTCTTCGGTGGAAAGCGGGTTGCCAATGGAGAGCCCCTTGCCCAAATTCGACGTTCAGTTTGCACAAGCCACCGTTCAGATCCCTGCCATCGCTCCCGCACAAGGTCTGGGAGATGGTTTGCCAAACATTCCGAGCAACCGAATGGCGCAAACGCCTTCCTTCAGCACGGTTCCCGCAACCGGCCTGAGCGTTCCTAGCTCAAGAAGTGGGACGTTGTTTGTGGAGAATGCTCAGGTGATTTTCCCAGACGACAGTTTTATCGGGGCTCAAGCGGACGGCATCATTAAGAGCATGCTCGTGGATGACGGGAGCATGATCAAGATCGGTGATCCTATGATCGAAATCGATCCACGGCTCGCGCAAGCCGAAGTGGTAGTCTCCCAGAAAGAGTTGGAGGCTGCCGAACTCAAAGCCAAGGACGACAGCAACATGAAATACTCTGAGGCTGCATTGGAAGTCGCCAAAATGGACTTGCAAAAATCCAACGAACTGCTCCAGCAAGGTGCGGAAGACATCATGCTCAACGAAAAGAAACGACTGGAGAGCAAGAAAGCATTCTTCCAAGTCAGTGTCTCGAAAATCGAAAAACTTCGCGACACGGCAGACGTAGGGGTTAAGTCGGCGAAACTGGGAGCTGCGGAAGTCCAAATGGATCTGCGAAAGATAGTGGCACAACGCTCGGGAATGGTAAGCGAAATCACCAAACGCCAATCCGACTGGGTTCGTGCTGGTGAGCCGATTTTGAGATTGACGTCGATGGAGAAACTTCGGATCAAAGCAAATGTGAAGGTAACCGACTCACCGCACTTACTCCAAAATGCCTCAGCTCGAGTGACGATCTTTTATGCGGAAGGCAAGGGAGAAACGGTCGATGGGAGTGTGACTTTCGTTTCGCCTCGAGCGGTCAATCGCAATCAGTATCAAATTCATGTGGATGTGCCCAACCGATTGACGCCTGACGGACAATTTCTGTTTCGGGAAGGTATGGTTGCCAACGTCGAGATAACCCCGCGCAGCAACTAACGGCAATACCGTTCAATGAATCCCAATTTTGCCAAAAATTCGTTTAACGGTTAGCCGTAGACGTACCTTAGTGGTATCGAGTACGCCTTCGGCTGACTGTTAAACAAATAATGAAACGGTATTGCGTTTAAAAGTGGCATGGGCGTCTCGCCCATGAAATTACGGGCGAGACGCCCGTGCCACGCAAGCACCAACCCTAATGTCCTGACAATTACTAAACCACGAAAAGGAAAAAAACGCAATGACAACGATGGCGGATTCACTCGTCAACAGCGCGATGCGCCCACTGCGGCTGCGTCGTCGTCCTGACTTAGAATCGCGTCGTCATCGTTATGATGGGCGTGCGTATTGGGTCGTGAAAGAACCTGTAGGACTAAACTACTTCCGCTTTCACGAGGAGGAGTTCGCTATTCTCAATATGTTGAATGGACAGACTTCGCTTCAGCAAATCCGGGAGTCCTTTCAAGCAGAATTTGCACCGCAACGCATTTCCCTGCAGGATCTACAACAGTTCGTTGGCATGCTTCATCGCAGCGGCTTGGTTATCTCGCATTCCGGTGGCCAAGGCCGGCAGTTGCGCCGACGCGGAGATCAAAAGCGAAAGAAAGAACTGCTCGGGAAATTCGTAAACGTGTTCGCCATCCGGTTCCGAGGAATCGACCCGGAGCGAATACTCAATCGATTGCTGCCGTGGTTCGGCTGGTTGTTTACCACGTGGTGTTTGATGTTGGTCTCCATCGTCGGCTTGATGGCCATTACGTTGGTGCTCGTTAACTATCAGGAATTCAAAGGCAAGCTTCCGACTTTCCAGCAGTTCTTTGCTGCTAACAATTGGATTTGGCTTGGAACGACCATGGCCTGTGTGAAGATTCTGCATGAATTTGGGCACGGATTGAGTTGCAAAAAATTCGGTGGCGAATGTCATGAGATGGGATTCATGATGCTCGTTTTTACGCCGTGTCTGTATTGCAATGTCTCGGATTCATGGATGCTACCCAATAAGTGGCAGCGGGTGTTTATCGGTGCGGCAGGCATGTATGTGGAACTCATTCTGGCCACGATCGCCACTTTTCTGTGGTGGTTTAGCGAGGATGGAATGTTTCGCTTTCTGTGCTTGAGCGTGATGTTTATTTGCTCGGTAAGCACGGTGGTTTTCAATGGGAATCCTTTGCTGCGATTCGACGGATACTACATCACTATGGATCTTTTGGAGATTCCCAATCTCCGTCAAAAATCGAGCGAGATTCTTAAGCGTTGGTTCCAGAAGAACTGCTTAGGACTCGAATTGCAAGACAATCCTTTCCTCCCAACACGCAACCGTGCGATGTTCGGAATCTACACTATCGCTTCCTTTATCTACCGCTGGGTGGTTGCGTTTGGCATCATTATGTTTCTCAATCAAGTGCTTAAACCGTATGGGTTGCAGTCTCTCGGCCGAGCATTTGCGGTGGCGGGCGTGGCGGGCATGATCGTACCTGGAGTATCGGCCATTTACAAATTTTTGAAAACGCCCGGGCGAGCGGCCAAAATCAAACGCGGCAATTTGCTTTCCAGCCTCGGTATTGCTATCGCAGTTCTGGCGTTTATCTGTTTCTTTCCACTGCCATACCACGTCTATTGCCCCTCGGACGTCCAACCCCACGAAGCGGTCGAGGTGCATACGCTTGTTGCCGGTAAACTGAAGGGTTGGAATGTAAAACCCGGACAGGTAATCTCGAAACAACAGCCGATCTGTCAACTTGAGAATGGGGATTTAGCCATCAAGATTCAGGAGGCTCTCAGCGAAGTTAGGTCCACTGAGTCGCTAATCAAGCAAGCCTCTTATTTTTCCACTTCGGATCCGCGACTCGTGCGAGAATTGGAGGCACTCTTGAGCGAATTTCAGAAAAAGCAAGAGGTGCTTAGGACGCTGACTGAGAAGCAATCGAACTTAATCGTTCGAAGTCCGATTGATGGAGTCGTGTTCCAGCCGCCAGATAAAGAAGAGAGCAAAGCGGCCAAAGCCCAAGAGCAGTTGACAGGTTGGTACGGAAATCCATTCCATCCTTCGAATTCCGAAGCTTTTTTTACCGAAGCAGAGCTTGTGTGTTTGGTTGCACCATCTCCCGTCATGGAGGCGGTCATCGTGGTAGATCAGCACGAACGCGAATTGCTCAAGGAAGGTGACGAAGTGGAAATCATGTTCGACGCTGCAGCCTTAGAATCCGTCAAAGGAAAGATCGTCAGTTTTGCCAAAGCAGAAATGAAAGAGAGCTCCGCCAATTTATCCATTACTTCGGGGGGCACGCTAGACACCAAAACGGACGAATTAGGCCGAACCCGCCCAATCAGTACGTCTTATCAAGCACGCGTCGAGTTTGAAGATTTGAAAGTACCGCTGAGACCAGGCTACCGGGGTAATGCAAAGGTCCACTTGGCCTGGAAATCCCTCGGATCCCGTTTTTATCGTTACGTACTCAAGACGTTTAACTTCGAATTTTAGCGGATGGCTGCACGGTCGTGAGTTACGTGCTACATTAATGAATGTCCGGAGAGAGGCCTGAGCCTTCTCAACCTTTGCTTTTAGGAGAGAACGAAGTAATGTCAACAGATTTACAAACACCAGAAGTCAACGAGGCTCAGCGTCAGCAACCTCAAAACATTCAAGTCCAAGTTCGAGACGAAGACGCCATTGCATGCTATGCCAATTTTTGCCGCGTTACAGGTTCGCCTGAAGAGCTAATCGTGGATTTTGGCCTCAACCCACAGCCAGTTGGGATTCCAAAAGATCCAATCCATGTCAAACAACGGATCATCATGAATTTCTTCACCGCCAAGCGATTGCTGGGCGCTTTGCAAATGTCCATTCAACGCCATGAAGCCGTCTTCGGTGTTTTGGAAACGGACATTCAAAAGCGATTGCGGATTCAACAGTAGTTTGGTGTGGCCATGCTACCGTGTAGCCATGAACTAGTCATAAAGACAGCTCGCAGCAAAGCGAGCTGTTTTCGTTTCC
>JBBRJI010000591.1:0-4230 GCA_038219625.1 Pirellulales bacterium
ACGGCGAATCGGGCGCGTGGGTCTCGGAGGCATTTCCGAAGAGGGCCGAGAAGGTGGATGACATCTGTTTTATTAAGAGTATGCACACCGACATACCGAACCACTCTCAGGCCTTTATCCAAATGCACACGGGGAGTTTCCAATTTGCGAGACCATCCATCGGCGCTTGGTCGCTATATGGATTGGGGACCGAGAATACGAACTTGCCTGGATTCATCACGATCAATCCCCCTGCCGATAACGGCGGTGCGCGTAATTATGGCAGCGCTTTCCTGCCTGCCATCTTCCAAGGCACGAAGATCGGCACGAATCAAATACCTGGTTTTTATGCAGCGTTTCTCGGGATTGATCAAGAGCCAGGACCGCCTTTAAAGAACATGGAGAATCGGCTGCTCTCGGCCGTCGAGCAGCGTAAGCAGCTCGACTTGATTCGCGACTTGAATGTCCGCAAGCTTGAGCGCGATGCTGTTCATCCGGAGGTCGAAGGAGCCATCGAGTCGTTTGAACTCGCCTTTCGAATGCAGGACGAGGTTCCGAGTTTGCTCGATCTGAGTGCCGAATCGGATGCCATGCTAAAGCTATACGGTGTGGGAGCAGGGCTGGCTACGGATCGCTTCGGCCGACAGTGTCTGCTTGCCCGTCGAATGGCTGAAGCGGGAGTGAGATTCATCGAGATCACTTCACCGGTAGGTTGGGATCACCATTTCATGCTCAAGGATAAACTGGACGAAAGTTGTCGTGCTACGGACCAGCCGATCGCAGCCCTCCTGACCGATCTCAAAGCTCGTGGTATGCTCGAAGACACGCTGGTAGTTTGGGCGGGTGAGTTTGGTCGCACTCCCGACGCACAGAGCGGGACAGGACGCGACCACAATAACAAAGGGTTTACGATTTGGATGTCAGGTGGTGGAGTCAAACCAGGACTAACTTATGGGGCGACGGACGAGTACGGCTCTCAAGCGGTCGAGAATCCGGTCCATATACATGATTGGCATGCAACCATTTTGCACCTGCTTGGGCTCGACCATAAGCGGCTGACATTCAATTACGCTGGCCGCGATTTCCGCCTGACTGACGTTTTCGGTCAAGTCGTCAATGGGATCGTTGCTTGACACGCTAGGTTGATGTCGGCTCCCCGCCTTGTTTCCTCGCGGTGCATCCGACGTTACCGATGGAAGTCGCCATCAAACTGACCCTTGCCACGCTATAAAGCTATTTTTTATATTGGGTAGTCGCTTGCAAGAGTGCCCACCTCGCCTCGACGACGGTAGGACCTGATAAATTAAAGCTTGGAATAGTGCAAAAGAACTCTTGACCGAAGGATTTTCGATGAAAACGAAGAATAAGACATTCCATGGCGTAGTCATTGCCTGTTTGATCGCTGGTATGCATTGGCCTTCAGGCGCCTTTGCGCAAGACGATTCCTTCAGGTCACTCGTCAAAGCACTCTCCTTTCATGCTTCGTTTGATAGCAGTCCGGACGCGGACTTTGCCCGCGGCGATAGGGCGATCTGGCAAGCTGCCTCGATGAACAAAAGGGATGAGGCAACGAAGGGACTTCCGCCGGCTGGCGAAGTCAAGCTCGATCCCAAGGCGGGGAGATTCGGCGGCGCAATCCGTTTTGAAAAAAGCAAAGGCCCCATGGTTTTCTTCAAAGCAGAAAACAACTTCACGATGCCAACTCCGAATTGGTCCGGCACCGTCTCGTTCTGGTTGAAGACGGACTTTGCAACTGAGCTCGTAGATGGATTCTGTGACCCGATTCAAATCACTTCAAAGCAATGGGACGACGCATCGATGTTTGTAGAATTTGAAAAGAGAGCCTCAGGCATTCCTTTTCGATTGGGAGTGTATGCGGACAAATCGGTCTGGAATCC
This sequence comes from Pirellulales bacterium, assembly GCA_038219625.1. Lineage (GTDB taxonomy): Bacteria > Planctomycetota > Planctomycetia > Pirellulales > Pirellulaceae > JBKCUI01. Next base: position 1,878 of record JBBRJI010000591.1, read on the forward strand.
AAGTGGCCGCAATTTTGCGGATATCCCGGCTGTTGAAAGGCCGCTGGCAACCGTCGAAAAATCCCCCTTCGCGTCAGGGAACTGGACCCACGTTGCGTTCGCTTTCGAAAAGTTCAACACGGGTAAGCCGGACGGGATAGCCAACTTGTATCTCGATGGCAAAAAAGTGGGTGAAATTGTTGCTCGCTCGCAGACATTTTCATGGGAACCTGACCAGGCCTCCGTCATGCTGGGGCTGAACTATGTTGGGATGATGGATGATCTCGCGCTGTTTGATCGGACCTTAACACACGAGGAAATCGGCAAACTGTTTGCATTGAAGCGTGGTGTAGGCGAGCTACTAAGGCGAGCGACAGATTAACGGCGATCTTTGCCGAGCAGTGAACCGCTGTAGATGCTGGATGCCCCGGGCTTAGGCACAGCCATCGGTGTCGGTTTTAAGTCAAACGGAATGGAGTATTTGGCAAACCACTTGAGCTTTGATTTCTCGGATCCGTCGATGAGTTCAGGGATTTGCTTTTGATCGACCAAGTCAAAGAGGATTCGAGGCGTTTGAGGCGTTTGAGTCATTCCGTACTTCGTTGCTTGGATTCTTTGAGACGGGGCACCGAATCGAGCAACGACTTCTTGAATATTTGGATCGTATGCAAATCGGTTTCGCTGGTCGTTCTTGCCAAGTTCATTAAAACTCCCGACCGTCACAATGCTCTGAGTGCGATCGTGGAATTGGTATGCCTCGTAGCCTGCTCGTCGCAATGCTAGCGCCGCGAGCGCTGCACGCTCGGCCGCGATTTCTAGTTGCGAAACTTTTTGGTCGTCAATGTTGGAATGGCTGTTGGCACCACCCCAACCACCGACCGCTCGATCCTCGCCACTAAAAACGGCGACGCGAACCGTAAATTTGCCTGGACATCCGAGGAGATTGAATTCCGAATGTGCCTTTTCTTCGTTTAGTTTCTTTACAAATTTGTCCACTTCCGGAGTCTTGTAGTAGTCCTCTGGCAACAACGGATTGCGAGTGGTAAATGCATTGGACATTGGTCCCAGCTTTTCTGTTCCCTCATACTTGGTTTTCAAAAAGTCTCGCCAAGAATTTACGGGAACAGAATTGCTCTTTGAAAAATCCTGCTGATCCGCCACGGTGGTAGCGAGCACTTTGGGGCTGATTCTTTTTACCTTCGCTAAGGTTTCTGTGATGGCGGGACTATCGATGGAATCGAAGTCACCGACCAGTACTGCGTACCCGTCGACAACTTTTCTTTCTCGAAACTTCATTTTGCGATTGTTGCCGTTTGTGTCGATTCCTGCGCCCGCGATGGGCTGCGTGAAGTCAAGCTTCTTGGCCATGCTGTAAGCCGAGAGATTGAAGTCGCGTCTCAGTTCGGTTGCGAGTTGCTCTGCTTGGCTTTTCGCGTTGTATCCGTCAAACGACATGGCGAAAACCAACCATGGGCCATGCTCGGGCTTCAATTCGTATTTGTTTTGAGACTCGCTTTTTCCAATGAAATTTTTGGGGGGTTCATCGGCCAAGAGAGGTGTGGACGATATTCCCACTTGGAACAAGCCAAACGCCATTGCGACACTACGAATGGGCGACAGAAAAGCACTTGGAAATTCGAATTGGAACTTCATAAACGACATCCCCGATTGCGGTTGTTTTGGTTGCGGCTTCTTGTCGTCGGACTAACGCAAGAAAAGCTGATCGCGCTAGTGGTATGTCAGCATCAAGAATTGCGGTTACCTGTGAGCGGTAAGGCGCTAGCCGCCGGTTCCTAGAAACACCGGCGGCTAGCGCCTTGCCGCTCACAACCCGAAAATTGAGCTGACACAAAGCACTAGTCTCCACTGGCACCCTTTTGATTTATCATTTTCTCTCGGGCTGCGACTAGAGCAGTTTCAAAGCCAGGATAGAACCGCTACACTCTTTGCTCGATTCAAGCGGTAAGCTAGTGAAGATGGGTATTTCGTGATTTCGTGAGACAGGGCAAATGATTTAATGGCAACAGGACTTCTGTTACTTTTGGACGACATCGCGTCGATCATGGACGATGTTGCCACACTGACAAAAGTTTCTATGCAAAAAACCGCAGGGGTACTAGGTGACGACTTGGCGCTCAATGCCCACCAGGTTTCAGGTGTGGAGCCGAATCGTGAGTTACCAATAGTTTGGGCAGTTGCTAAAGGGTCAATGAAAAACAAAGCCATTCTCGTTCCAGGAGCGCTTGCTTTAAGCAGCTTGGCACCCTGGGCCATTACGCCTCTGATGATCGCTGGCGGTTCTTTTCTTTGCTATGAAGGCTTCGAAAAAGTCGCGCACCGATTCTTGCATTCAAAACACGAAGACGATCAGCAT
>JBBRJI010000592.1:0-4218 GCA_038219625.1 Pirellulales bacterium
GGATTGCGCATCTTTTCTTCCACTTCGCCTAATTGAACAGACAGGCAAACCGATTCCTTTTGCTTCCGTCGGTTTTCAACCGGCGGGGCAGCATCTGTCAGCTACCAACGCGAAAAGTTCGCAGTGATCGTTCTCCGTCGGACTCGTCCGGCGGAAGCAACGTCCTAAAACGTTGCTTCCGCCCGAATAAATCGGACGGAGAGCGGTCAGCGATGCAAACATGAAATGAATATCGGGTATTCGGTGTAGCTGTCAGATATGGCCCCGCCGGTTGGAAACCGACGGTAGCCAAACCTATGTCGATTTGTTCGGATCGCACAGCCCAGGCTGAGCCCTGGAACCAGTCGGTGGCGATCGGCGAGAAGTGTAGTTTTATCTTCTGTTTTGGTTTTCTTAACTTTGAGCAGAGCTGTGTACTGGATCGGGCGAGGGGCCTTGTTTATCGAGGACTCAAGTCGGCGGAGCGACTTGACTACGGGCGACTTGACTACGTCAAAATCCCTTTTGCGACTTGCCCTGCCACGTCCGTCAATCGAAAATCGCGGCCTGCGTATCGATACGTGAGCCGCTCGTGATCGATTCCCATCAAGTGCAATAGCGTTGCGTGCAAATCATTAATGTGCATTTTGTCTTCCGCCGCATAGTAACCGTAGTCGTCGGTCGATCCATAAGCGAATCCTCCCTTGACCCCACCCCCCGCCATCCACATCGAAAATCCATGCGGGTTGTGATCGCGGCCGTTTCCTTGTGAAGTCGGTGTGCGACCAAATTCACCGCCCCACAAAACGAGCGTGTCCTTTAACATGCCCCTGGCTTTAAGGTCACTCAAGAAACCGGCAATCGGTTTGTCCACCTCGGCTGCGTTCTTGGTGTGGCCGTGGTAAAGATCGCTGTGCTGATCCCATTGCACTTCGCTATCGCTATGCGTCACTTGAACAAATCGCACGCCCCGTTCCAGAAACCGCCGTGCCATCAAGCATTGCCGACCAAAATTCTCGGTCATGGGATCGTCTATGCCGTAGAGTTGCATCGTCGACTGCGTTTCGTTTGCAATATTCTGAACCTCGGGCATCGATGACTGCATTCGAAATGCGAGTTCAAAGGATTGCAGTCGGCCTTGCAACGCCGAATCCATTTCATTGGCTTCGAGATGCTCGCGATTGATCGCATTTAGGAAATCGAGTTGCTGGCGTTGATCCGACAGGGAGATCGAGGCGTTGCGTATGTGCTTTACATTGGCTTGCGAAGCAGGCAAGCTGGCGTTGCCTATCGGTGTTCCTTGACAATATGCAGGTAGAAACGCGGAACCCCAATTGTTCATGCCGCCGTGGGCTAGCGTTGGGCAAATGGTAACAAATGCGGGCAAGTTTTCATTCTCGGTGCCGAGGCCGTAGGTGACCCATGCGCCCATGCTAGGTCGCACGAATTGATCGCTGCCGGTGTGTAACTTTAGCAATGCGCCGCCGTGAGCCGGGTTGCTACCGTGCAACGATCGCAAAATGCACAGATCATCGATGTGCTTGGCAACGTTGGGAAACAAATCGCTTACCGGCAAACCGCTTTGGCCATAGTTGCGAAATTTCCAGGGCGATTTTAGCAAATTTCCTTGAGCTGCAAAAACGACCTTTGGCAGATCAAACGGAGGTGGCTTGCCATCGTCCCGATCCAAGAGCGGCTTAGGATCAAACGTGTCGACATGCGATGGCCCTCCCTTCATGAACAAGAAAACAACCCGCTTGGCTCGCGCCGCGAAATGGGGAAGTTTGGGTGCTAGCGGATTGTGCGATGGTGACCCGCTTCCAGGTCCTAACTCATCGGCCAAACTGGCATTCAGTAACGAACGGAATGCGAGATAGCCGAATCCCAACCCGGAATTTTTTAGCAGCCATCTGCGATTGCTCGTTGAGTCCATTAGAATCGATGTCATTGCACTCATCTCCACCAAGCCAAATTAGTTGATAAATATCGCTTCGTTGCAAACCAAAAGCGAATGGCACAGCAGGATCCAACGCTGTTGCTCCGACGCTATGCTGTTCGATTCGCCTTTGTCTTCCAGGAACGCAATGGCACGAGTCAATTCAATGCCCATGGGCTTCCGGCCCAAAACCATTCGATACAAGCTCTCAATACGATCACCATGAACGGAAGACGAAGAAGCTAGTGTGGTAGCGATTTGTTTGGCGGCGTTCATCACCAACTCCGAATTCATCATGAGCAACGCTTGAGGAGCGACCGTCGTGGTGTTTCGACTCCCCGTTGGCATGGTAGGGTCAGGAAAGTCAAACTGTTCAAACAGCGTATACACATTGTTTCGAACCACTGGTAGGAAGGCTGCCCGTCGTTGGCTGTCGTAACTCGTGTTGTCGATAGAGGTATGGTCGAATACGAACTGCCGATTCCTAAGCGGAATGCTCTTGCCGCCAATCGCCATATCGAGCATCCCTGAGACGGCGAGTATCGAATCGCGAATTTCCTCTGCGTCCATTCTCTGCTTTGGAAATTTCCATAGCCATCGATTCTCTGGATCGAGGTTGGTGGCAGATTCTCGCTCGAGGCTCATCGTACTCATTTGATAGGTATTGGAACGTAGGATCATGCGGTGCAATTCTTTGGTCGACCAACCGGATTCGATAAATGTTCTTGCGAGATAGTCAAGCAATTCGGGATGCGAAGGTTTGTCGCCGAGCACGCCAAAGTTTTCGGTGGAGGCAACGAGACCGGTGCCAAAGTGCCATCGCCAAAGACGATTGACAAAGACTCGCGAGGTCAGCGGGTGGCTTGGGCTGGTGATCCAACGGGCTAGTTCAAGCCGACCGCTTTGTTTGCGTGGCAGAATCGGCGACTCGCCGGCTGCCCCCATGACCTTCGGGAAATTGCGGGGGATGGTCTCGCCTAAATTGCGATGGCTGCCGCGGATATGAATTGGGATACCGGCAAGCACTTGCTGATCGACAACCCCCATGACCGAGGTTTCATCCGCCGCAAAACTTTCAACGAGTCTCGCCTTGGTTGCCAGCGTGTCTATTTCCTGGAGCGTCTCCATGTCCAACGCAAACTCAGGCTTCGGAGGTACCGCCAAAAAACCAGTTAGATCGTTGATGGCAAAGCGGGCGGATTCAAGTATCGGATCGGTCAGGCTAGTGGCTTTGGGATCTTTTTGTTTCGCTTCTGCGAGGGCTTCCTCTGCTCGTTGAAACAGGCTTCGATAGTGGGATTCCAGGCCCGCCTTATCCGAACTGGCAGCCAATTCATGCCATTTCGTGAAGAGTGCGTGATCAGGATTGAAGGCAAGAAAACGACGGCAATGAAATAGCACGCGAGGGTGCAGCCCAAGCGGTTCTGCAATGGCTGCAACTTCCTGTAGTGGCATTTCTGGTGTCACGCTCATCGCAGCCACCAAGTACTCGGTGGCCATGGATTTCACCCGCGTTCTAAGTTTGGTGAACGCGGCCGATTTGACTTTGGAAAGGGCCGCTTGATGTTGGGCAATCTCAGCGTTGACGGCTTTGAGAGACTCCAGTTCGGCTGGGGAAGCAAAGGAAATCTCATTCCAATGTTTGATGGCACCTGTATTCGTTGGACCAAAGGTTCGAGTGCTTTTGAGAATCGCGGCCAGGGCATAGTAGTCGGATTGTAGGATCGGATCAAATTTATGATCGTGGCATCGAGCACAGCCCAAGGTCAATCCCAAGAACGCTTTGCCGATTGTGTCGAGCTGTTCGTCCACGGTATCCATGATCAATTTCTCCCGATCAGTTCCGCAAGAACTTTGGCACCAAGGACCAAGAAACCAGTGCCCGTTTTGGACTCACGATCGCTGTTGGGGAGCAAGTCGCCGGCTATTTGTTCGGTGATGAACGTATCGATAGGCTTATCCGCATTGAAAGACTGGATAACGTAATCGCGATATCGCCACGCGTTTCCGAAAGCGATATTCTCGTCGAGGCCGTTCGAGTCGGCATATCTGGCTACGTCCAGCCAGTGCCTTCCCCATCGAACGCCGTACTGCGGAGAAGCTAAAAGTCGATCAATGACTTGATCGAATGCATTGGGAGATTCATCAGAAAGAAAAGCGTCCATGTCATCGGGGGTTGGAGGCAAGCCGATTAGGTCGAACGTGATACGACGGATGAGTTCTCTTCGGTCTGCGTTGGGGGCCGGACGGAGTTGGTTGGCTTCAAGCTTGGCGAGTACAAAGTGATCGATCGGCGTGCTTAC
>JBBRJI010000593.1:0-4212 GCA_038219625.1 Pirellulales bacterium
GTGAACCAACGCATGCCGCAGCCACGCCACAATTGCAGATCCATTCGATCGCGGCGGAACCCTTTGAAGTGTTGAACACGGTTTTGCAACCGATTCCTTTGGTTCATGGCCCCAATTGCAGCGTCTTCGGCTACCGAATTGGAAATGTTGCGTACTGCACAGATACGAACTTCATAGCGGAATCGAGCTTGGAATTAATGCAGGGTTTGGACTGTTTGGTACTGGACGCGTTGCGTTACACGACCCATCCAACCCATTTTTCAGTGGAGGAAGCAGTTGCGGTAGTCGAACGCATTAAGCCCAAAAAGACATTTTTGACTCATTTGTCGCACGACCTCGACTACGAATCGGCGAACGCAAGATTGCCTGACGATGTGCAACTAGCCTATGACGGACTGCGGATCCCGTTAACCTAAACATGAATTTGCTAATGCTCAAGCAACGAATGGAACAGGCCATAGCACGATTGCGATCGGATTTGGTCTTGCTCAAGGGGTCGGCGAATCATTGGACCGGAACACTTTCGACATCCGCCCTATCGACCGCGACGGCGGTAAGCGCGCTGTCGATAAGTCGCGATCAGTTTCGAAAGAAGTCCTGGCCAATCGAGCAAGAATCTAGAAGCGATAGCTATGCACCGGCAAACTGGGATCGGTTGATTGAGAACGGATCGGAATGGCTATCGCGCGCTCAAAACACGGACGGAGGCTTTGGCGATACAGACCGATCTCTTTCCAATATTGCGACGACATTACTGGTTTTGGCCGCATGGCAGTTGGCTGGCCACAACTCGCGTTATTCAGAAAGAATCGCAGCCGCTTGGGGCTACGTTGACCGGCGAGGCAGTTGGGAGGGATTGCGAAAACGCTATGGCAAAGACAAGACCTTCGTTGTGCCTATCATGACCAACTGCGCGTTGGCTGGATTAGTCGATTGGGGACAGATCCCCACCTTGCCGTTTGAAGCGGCAGCGCTACCGCAGTCATGGTATCGCTTTGTTCAGTTGCCGGTAGTGAGTTATGCGATTCCAGCTTTGGTCGCGATTGGACAGGCACAATTCGTTCATTGTCCACCGCAAAATCCGATCGCTAGAATGGTTCGGGCGGCCGCCAGGGCACCGTCGCTCAAAGTGCTCACTCGAATGCAACCGACCAGCGGTGGTTATCTCGAAGCCGTGCCGCTGACCAGTTTCGTATTGATGAGTCTTGCATCCATCGGCTTGGGTTCATCGCGGGTGGCTGTCGAATCGCGTAAATTTATCATCGATTCAGTCTTGGAGGATGGAAGTTGGCCGATCGACACGAATTTGGCAACCTGGGTCACTTCGTTGGCGGCAGCGAATTTCTTCGATGCTACGGCGAACGGAAGGCTGGAGTGGGACAGAACGATTGACTGGTTGTTGACATGCCAACATCGGAAGCGACATGCGTTTACGGGTGCGGAGCCAGGTGGATGGGGCTGGACGAATTTGAGCGGTGCGGTGCCCGATTCCGACGATACGCCTGCCGCTTTGATCGCATTAGGTAAATGGCATGAAGCGTGTTTGAAGCGTCAAGCGAACGGCGACGCGAGCACTTCCAGCCTAGAGACTGTTCGGCTGGAACGCGTAAGGCAGGCGGCAAAGACTGGATGCCGGTGGCTGATAAGACTTCAAAATCGAGATGGAGGTTGGCCAACATTCTGTCGCGGTTGGGGAACTTTGCCGTTTGATCGAAGCGGCAGTGATTTAACGGCTCACGCGATCCGTGCCTTATCCGCCTGGAATATCGCCTTCGGCTCGGGGGATAGAATTAAAGGATTTGATGCCGCCATCGAACGAGGGTGGGGTTACTTAGAAAAACATCAAAATAAAAACGGGAGTTGGCTTCCACTTTGGTTCGGAAACCAGGATCGGGACGAGGAAGACAACCCAATTTACGGAACCGGTCGGGTTTTATTGTGTTATAGCCAATGCGACCGAGTCGGCGAGCCCGTCTTTCAGCGTGGCCTAGCCTTTTTGCTGAAGAACCAAAACGCGGACGGGGGGTGGGGAGGAGGCAAAAACAGTTTCTACCCTGGATCCGATCCGACTTTGGGTTCTGCGACAAGTACAATAGAAGAAACAAGTGTTGCATTGGAAGGAATTATATCCGGCGGTGGCACAAAGGACTGTACCGACTCTATAATGCGTGGCGTGAATTGGTTGTGCGATGCTATTCAGCGAGACCACCACCGCGTCAGTCAGCCGATCGGGTTTTATTTCGCTAGGCTTTGGTATCACGAAAAAATGTATCCACTGGTGTTTTCACTGGGTGCCCTAAACAAAGGACTTGAGTTTTGTCAACGTTAACCCCACCTGCTTCGATGCCAGAGACCCAAACACCGAACACCTCTGAAAAACCGGAAAAGAAAACGCGACGCAAAACCAGTCATCTGAAGCTTGTTCCCGAGACACCACTCTTGCGAGAACAAATGCGAGATAAATGCCGGGAAGTGGCTGCTCGGATGAACAAAGAGATGCCGCCGACCAAAGATGAGCTTGAAAAGATCGCCCGTCGGGCTCTAGAAGAGATCGGTATGTCCGAGGGATACGTGGGCTGGATCATGGTGATGATCAGCACCGAATTCTTTCGCGACGCAGTAGCCGCAACGCCTCCCAGCCGACGCCTTTTCTTGCTTCCTCATTGCTTGAAGCATGCCGAAGGATGCCCCGCAGACTACGACGAATTCGGGATGGATTGCAAGAAATGCGGTGCTTGCAGCATCGCCGACTTTCGAACCAAAGCCGAAGAAATGGGCTATAAAGTCCTCGTGGCGGAGGGTTCTCCTGTTGTTTTGAAAATCATTGTTAGCGGATACGTAGATTCGATCGTTGGCGTCGCCTGCTTGAATGTGTTGGAAAAAGCTATCGACAAGATTCTGTTGGCTGGCATCCCCTGCATGGCCGTTCCGTTGCTCTCGAGCGATTGCCGAAACACAAGCGTTGACGAAGCCTGGGTTCGGGACATGATCATGGTCCAACAGCCGGTTACTGAGCAAAAAACAAGGTCGTACGTCCATTTGATGCGTGGGGCAAGCGATTTGTTTTCACAGCCTCAGCTCAACACACTCCTGGGACGGCAGCGTAGCCAAACGCAAATCGACATCGAGTCCGCCGATCCACTAGCGGAAATCGACCCAATCGCGGCCACCGAAGCTTTGGCGGCCAACTTCCTGGCCCGTGGTGGCAAGTATTCGAGACCGTTCATCACGTTGGCCGCATTTGACGCCATGTCTGGTGGAAAAGGTACGGGATCAGGTGGAGACAAGGTGGTGGCTGGATTTAACCGAGGCGTCCAAAGCGCTGCACTGAGCATTGAGTGCTTCCACAAGGCTTCGCTAGTGCACGACGACATTGAGGACGGAGATGCATTCCGCTACGGTGTTCCAGCCATGCACCAACAATTTGGCCTTTCGACCGCAATCAACGTCGGCGACTACATGATCGGAATGGGATATCGTCTCATCGGACGAGAGATCGAGTCCATAGGTGCCCCGGCTGCCGCTGAAATCCTCAATTGCTTGTCTTCCGCCCACATGCGTTTGGCAGAGGGGCAAGGAGCGGAATTGTTATGGCGCGATGGAACCAACAAACGCCTAACGCCACTCGATGCATTGAAAATCTATGCCTTGAAAACGTCCCCCGCCTTTGAAGCGGCCCTCTACACCGGCGTCAGGCTGGCTGGGGACGCAGCGGCCTACGCTGAACCGATTAAGCAATTTGCTCGAAATATCGGCGTGGCGTTTCAAATTATTAACGATTTGCAAGACTGGCACGGCGACGATCACAACAAACTTTCAGCCGCCGGGGATATTCTGGGAGGCCGTCCAACCGTCCTGCTAGCCTTGGCACTCCAGTCGCTTTCAACGGAAGATGCAAATCGCCTTCTGCACGTCATGGGGAACGAATCGGGCCTTACGGATGCGGCAAGAATCTTGGTTTCTCGAGAATTATTCACCAAAGCTCGCGTATTCGAGCAAGCGGAAAAACTAATCGACAGACATCGAGAGAGGGCAGTGGAGATCGCTATGGCGATTGAACCAGAGCCTTTAAAGCGACTGTTTCACTACTTGATCGACACTGTTTTGAGCGAAGCCGATATCAAAGGCACTCATGGTCACGAGCCGGCCGTGGTGATTCACAGCATCGCATTGAAAACACCTGCCGCTCTGGCTGGTGTCGCCGTTGAAGCC
>JBBRJI010000594.1:0-4208 GCA_038219625.1 Pirellulales bacterium
TGGCAGTATTGGGGTCGAAATTGAAAACGTCCCCGAAGGTGCCAAGATCACCGTTGAAATAACAGGCGATGGCTTCCTCAAGAAGTCCAAATGGGAAGGTGAAAGCGATGACGATTACGACGCCATCCATGTCTACCCAAAGGCCAGATGGGATTACGATGCGCTCCGCCGATGCGTACAACAAAAGCCAGCCAACTTGAAAATCAAGGTCTCCATTGATGGCTTTGTGATCGCCGAGATCGACGAGACGGTTCTGCTGCGATCGATCAACGATTGCCCATTCTATGTTAAACTTGACGATGATGGCGAAGACCTCGAAGACATCTCCGTCACTTTTGCTGCATACGTTAACGAAAACCACCCCTGGATCGACGGACTTCTCAAGGAGGCGTTGAGTGCTGCCAAGGAACAGGATCTGATCAATGGCTTCACCGGTTATCAATCGGGAAGTCAGGACGAAGTGCTTTCACAAGTCTTCGCAATTTGGAACGCATTACAACGCAGGGGAATCAAGTACAGCGACGTTTCGACGGCCCCACCGAGCAAGTACGTATACAGCCAAACCGTTCGCTTCCTCGACGACACCGTGCAATCGTCGCAAGCCAATTGCGTAGATGGTTCCGTACTCATGGCGAGTATTTTGCGAAGGATTGGAATCGATGCCTACTTGGTCATGGTCCCTGGCCATTGTTTCTTAGCATTTTCGGATGGCAACACGGAAAACCCCACTCTTTTTGGTTTGGAGACGACCATGCTGGGCAGTGATAATCTGAAACCAGTTGTCGATCTTCCCAAACTTCCGTCAAAACTGAAACAAAAGGAATTCTCTGCATCGCATGCGACTTTTGTCTCGGCTCTGGAGGCTGGCAAGAACCAAATCACTGAGCATGCCGAGGCTTTCAACTCGAACGACGACCCGGATCGGCAACTCATTTCCATCTCGGACGCCCGGGCGATGGGCGTTATGCCACTGGGTGCCGAATCGGCGAAGTCGCCCCGTTAAAGGGCATCGGCAACAGTACGCAAGACGCAACGAATAGCCCAATCTGTCCGTTGTGTTGGTACGGGCCTCGCTATTCGTTCACACCCGATATGATTTTGTTATGATACAGTTCTACCGTTCACCGTGATCCCAAAGAGGTTGTGTCATGTGCTTTCCAGAAGAATTGTTCACTCGTTTGGCAGTTCGTTCCTTGGCCCTTTACGTCCTGTTTCTCAATGTGCTCCATGGCCAAGTTGACGCTCAATGGGTGCCTCAAGTCTTGCCAGTCGAACTACAGGTCGGGTATGCCGTTCGAACACTTGACCTGAGTGGCGATGGCAAGCTCGATATCTTGATTGCTGACAGCAAACGGTACCTATGGCTGGAGAACCCAAGTTGGCAAGTCCACGTCATTTATTCGACTCCGGAAGCGAAGAATGACAATGTCTGCATGGCTCCCCATGACATCGATGGTGATGGCAAGATTGACCTGGCGATTGGGCACGATTGGCAGCCAAATAATACCAAGTCCGGTGGCGAGATCGGTTGGTTGAAATCGCCGAACGATCCCCGCCAACCCTGGACATATACCAAGATCGCTGAGGAGCCCACGACCCATCGCATGAATTGGGCCGATTTGAACCAGGACGGACGATCTGAACTAATCGTACTGCCGCTCAAGGGACGCAATACGATTGCCCCAGGTTTCGACCAGACTCCAGTCCGGCTCTTGCACTTCGAGATTCCGAGCAAGCCCGATTCCGAACCTTGGACCATGAAAGTAATCGATGAGTCTCGCCATGTTGCCCACAACTTCGAAGTGGTTGACATGTACGACGAAGGCAACACCGACATTCTCGTAGCGAGCTACGAGGGGGCTACCCGACTCATGTTCACCAAAGACTCGCGGAAATTCGTTTATCCACAGGGAATGGGATTCCAAGGGGTGGCACCAGCACGCGGTTCAAGTGAAATTCGACTCGGTCATTTTACCGGTGGAGGCAATTTTATTGCGACCATCGAGCCATGGCATGGTGACCAGGTCGTTGTGTATTCCCATGACCCCAAACGCGCGCTCCGTTTCATGCTTCGAAACGTGATTGATAAAGAGCTCAAGTGGGGGCATGCCGTGGCTTGTGCCGACCTCGATTTCGATTCCGACGATGAGATCGTGATCGGAGTGCGGGACAATGCGGAAGCGTCGCATCGTTGCGGAATTCGGGTCTATGACTTCGCAGGGGACAAATGGGAACGGACGCTGATCGAACCGGGCCAAGTCGCTGTCGAGGATATGGTCGTTTCCGATTTGGATGGCGATGGTCGCAAGGACATCATTGCAGTGGGCCGCGCAACTCACAATGCCGTTATTTACTGGAACCGTCGTTAGCTTGCAGTTCGATTTCTATTGCTTTTGCCGAAAGTACAGGTGAAAATAACTTGATGTTAATCGCTAGGTAGGGAGTTCATTCACGATGAGTATTGCATCTATTTCAGAATCGATCGAATACCCAGAGTCAGACGGCGAGCCCATGGGAGAAACGGATCTGCATAGGGACTGGATGGTCCGTATCCTCGAGATTCTGCGGCAACGGTATCGCGGCCAGAGAGTCTACATTGCTAGCGACCTGCTGGTTTATTACGAAGAGGGTAATCCGTCCAAATTTGTCGTTCCGGACGACTTCATCGTGCTTGATTGCGATCCAGGCCGGAGACGCATTTTTAAGATATGGGAGGAGCGGCGAGTCCCGGACGTGGTATTCGAAGTCACATCCCACAGCTCCCGTCGAATTGATACGGTAAAGAAACCGGTGATCTACGAGCAGATGGGAGTCAAAGAGTATTATTTGTACGATCCAACCTGCGATTATTTGGACCCAGCCCTTCAAGGTTTTCGGATGACCGATGGTTGCCTCAAGCAAATCGCTCAAGTCAACGGAGTTCTCCGATGTGAGACGTTGCAGCTTGGTCTTCGGTTGGTTGACGGAGATCTCGAGTTTTTCGATCTTCGTACTGGCGAACTCGCAGTCGACGAAGCCGAATCGGAACGAGAGGCCAAAGAACTCGAACGTGAGGCCAAGGAACTCGAACGTGAGGCTAGAGAGCGCGAGCAGGAAGCCAGATTGCGGGCAGAGGCAAAGAATCGCGAACTAATGTTGGAGATTGAGCAACTCAAAAGACGCCTTGGTGAGGAATGAGGAGTGCTCCAAGCATGCTATCTTCTTTTACTGTGCCATAGTAATGCCAGATGGACCTTAAATTGTGGAATTGTGGAGTCAATTTTGTTTGCAACAATTTTAATCCTGGTTACTTTTACCCAACAACCTGACTATGACGAACTGGTGAAGGCACTGTCATCGTCAAAGAGTAGCGCAGTAGCCGCACGTGACGAGTTGCTTAAGTGTGGGATAGACGCATTTCCGCATCTAATAAAATACATTGACGACAAAACCATTGTAGCGCTCCCTCATTACGAAGTCCGTGTCTCACGTCCCGAAAACATCCTTGTGACGGAAATGACATTGGGTGACTTTGTTTATTGGAGAAGCACCCAGGGGACACCGTCCTTCCTGGATCAAACTGTTTTTCCGCCTCAAATTTTTCTAGCCCTTCGGAAGGTTCCAGTGCCAACGTAGGCACCTGCAACTCGTGGCATTGGTTCTGTGCTACAAACGGTTAGAATCCCATTAGCGGGTTGGGGACTGCGAAACTGGGCACTCAAACTTGGATGGATAATCGATGTCGATGAAGATTGGAATTCGCGCCTGGATTGATTTTGCGTTTCGCAAGATCTTCGGCAAACCAGGAAACGAGATTTGTCTGATCAGCCTGCTCAATGCCGTACTTCAGTTGCCACGTCCTGTCGTTTCGGTCGAGTATCTCAATCCGTTCGGATATAAGGATTTCGAGACCGACAAGCTCATTTGTGTGGATGTTAAGGCGACCGACGAGTGTGGACGGGTCTTTGTCATTGAAGTCCAAATCGTGGTTCAATCGAGTTTTGCCAAGCGAGCTGTCTTTTACGCGTGCGAAGCTTATACCGATCAGCTTAAAGCAGGCCAAGGGTATAGCGACCTCAAAGCGACTTATTCGATCTGTTTGCTGATGAGAAATCTGTGGGATGACCAGCAATTGCATCACCAGTTTCAGTTAGTTTCTACAGGCGACGGGTGAGTTGAATGCCATTCGAGAGATAACGGAGGAAAAGGAAATGTACGATGCAAGAGAA
>JBBRJI010000595.1:0-4205 GCA_038219625.1 Pirellulales bacterium
GACTCAGGCATTGTCTGCTGAATTTTCGGGAACTGAACGACTCCAATTGCGGGCAAGATGAGGGCCAAGCAACTGGATGCGCAGATAAGGATCAATCCTGTAAATTTCATGAGGCTGCAGCCGTCGTTCGGGATTGTTGGTTGGAGTGAGGACGTTCGTGGGGGGAAGCCTAGCAGATTTTGCACCTCCGAATCGACGGTAACCGTTAGGGAAATTCGAACAAAAGGTCAGTTTTTGCATGTTGGACGTTTTTCTCAAACGTCGCCAACTATACTAGCAAGTGCTTGATCCCACCTATTTTCGGTAGATAGGGACATAGCGGACATAGGTAATTTTCCATCCTTGAAACCCGGTTTCCCACGCCTTTGAGCTTTCCCAAAAAATGATAAAGATTCGACGATGTGAGTTGTTAGCAGGAATTGCACTTAGCTGTGGCATGTTTTTCGCCTCTACCTGTTTCGGACAAGTTATCGTCGGGAACGATGTCTCGTCATCCAAACCGCAGCATCTTGGGAGCGGGCCGATTGATAGGAACAATTTGTCACCGGATATTTTGAATTGCCAGGTGTGTCGCCAACGACTAGGGTTGCCACCTCTTCAAGTCTCGTCAAGTACTGTGCCCCGGGCCTCAACCGCGAGGATGCTTGGCACACCTGGCATGATTTCTTGCGTCACTGCGGAACAGATGGCGTTGCAAGGATTTGTCGTCGAGGAACTGAAGCCTCCGCAGACCGAACCAGGTGCGATTCAGCTCGGCGAGTTACCACCAGAAGTTCGTCAGCAATTTATGCGTAGCCTAGAGTTACCTTTTGGGGCTAGGGTCATGTCGGCAGAGATCCGAGGCCAAAAACCAGGCACCGTGAAAGTGGAAGGTTCAGAGTCGGTCCCGCCTGCTGAACCGATTACGTCGGCGCCGACGCAGTCGGATTCTGCAAGCGAACTGATCCAACTTCAGCAAACGAAAGAGCAGCTTCAAAAACAACTCGTAGAACAAGCGGCTGACTTGGCCAAGAAGCAAATCGTGGCGGAAGAAGTTGCAGCGCAGGAAAAAAACAAAGCGATGAATTTGGAACGAAAGCTTGCCAAGGAGCGAGAAAACTCAAAAGTTCAGTTGGAGCAAATGCAATTCGAATGGCAGAAGCGAATAGAGCAAGCGGACGCAGCCAACAAAGAAGTGTTAACGCTGTTGGAAAAGCGGACAGCCGAGGTTACTGAATTGCGATCTCAATTGAATCTGCAACAGGAAGCCATGTCGAAAGCCAAACAAGAATCGCCATCGAAGGACAAGCCGCACAGCAAGAGGAAGGCGCCGAACAAAGGCAAGAAGGCAGCCAAACCCTCGATCGAGACCTAAGCGGCTGTCGCCGATGCGGCCGCCGCCGCGGTTAAAACCCCATCCTTCATATGGTAGACGTTGTCTGCCAAAGCGATGAGTGCCTCGCGGTGGGTGATGATCACGATGGTCATCTGACCCTTCATGGATTGCAGCGTTTCTCGAATTTGGAGTTCGCTAGCCATGTCGATTTGGCTAGTCGACTCGTCTAGGATGAGGACCTCAGGTTTTCGCAAGATCGCTCTGGCTAAAGCAATGCGTTGTCGCTGCCCGCCGCTCAACCGCTGGCCAGATTGCCCAACGATAGTATCGTATCCATCGCTTAGGGAATCCATAATAAATTGATGCGCATGAGCCAATTGTGCCGCGACAACCACTTCATCGCGTGTGCTATTTGGGCAGCCATATTGAATGTTTTCAAATACCGTCCGATTGAAAAGCTCGGTGCTCTGGCTTACGAGCGATATCCGATTGCGGATATCGTGTGTTGCCATACTCCGCAGGTCAATTCCATCGAATTGGATGCTTCCCTCGACAGGGTCGTAATAGCGACCCAGCAACTGAATCAGGGTGGATTTCCCACATCCGTTGGCACCCAATATTGCGATTGTTTGTCCGAAGGGAATGTCCAAGCTGACATTCCTGAGTACTGATTGGCTAGGGTTGTAATGAAAACTGACATTCGATACGGCGAGTCGTTGGTGGCGTCCCTCGATAACGACTGGCAATTCCGGTTGGGGCAATACCGGTTTCGTTTCGATGATTCCGTAAAGGAAGTTGGCGGACATTGCGCCGCTGTAGATTGCGATGGAAACACCGGATAGCTTTCGGAGCGGGTCACTGGCTCCAATCAAAAGACCAAAGAAAATCAAGAGGTCCGTAATGCTCATTGGGTTGTCGCAAATTCGCAAAAAGAAGATGTGTGTTTCTTTGTTAACGACCAGGTAAGCACCAGCACAAACGGTGATCGCGACCATTCCAACACCAACGAGTTCGGTAAATGGCTTGCTTAGGCCGGTGTAAAAAATCATCTTCATGCCTGCTCGCCGCATGTCCTTGGTGCAATCGCTAAAACGATCGTTTTCTTGCTTTTCCATGGTGAATGCCTGCACGGTGAAGATGTTGTTCAACGCTTCGAGCAGGACTTCATGGAAGCCGGCGTTGCGACCGAGGATCGAGGAGGCTATGGATCGTATTTTTTTGTTGAAGTAGACGACGACGACGATTAGGAGCGGCGCGAGGATAGACGACAGGAGCAGCAGGCGCCAGCTTATGAAACAGGCCATGATCAAGCAGGACAAAACGCGAAGCGGCTCTCGCACGGCAGCTCCAAATAGGCTCATGAGGCCTGCGGCCAGACCGTCGGCTGCTGAGGTAATTGCAGCCATCAGCCCACTCGTACCGTACGTTTGAAAAGTTTTTTTGTCCATGTGCATCGCGACATCGAAGACTCGCATTCGGATGCCACGTGCGATACTTGTCGAAACATGGCCAATAAGAAGATCGTTTGCCAGCATCAACACGTGCTTTAGCAGCGTGCTAACGATTAACAGCCCCATGATATAACAAATGGTCTGAAACGGATCGCGGGGCAGCAAGGCGTTTGCCCAATTGAGGCCCCACTGGAACCACGCGATATTGGCTTGTTCCGTTCGCAAATCTTTTTCTAGAGATTTTTGAACTTTGGATTTCGCGATAACTTGCTGTCCCGTAAAGCGGGATGCAATACCCGCTGGTTTCCTTACGAATTCCACTTGCGATTCGATGAGTGTTCGTTTCTCCTCGGCTGATTCAATACTCTTCTCAAACCAGCTCTGCATGGAGTCTCCCTTGAGCGTCATGTCGATGACGGGATAGAGAGCGCCGATGTTTGAGCCCCACAGGAAGGCGATACCCACGGAGCAAAGTGTGGCAAGAATGATTGCTGGCGAATGGTGAAGTGAATCGCGAATCGCCGTCCAGAAATTTTTCATCGAGTGTTCGACATCCGTGCCAAGAGTCGGAGAGGCAGTCCAAAAGTTTTGGTTTTGAAGATGCCGGTATCGCAGAATTTGTGGTGGCCGGTCAATAGCGTTGGGGCAATTGAGGGGAGCCTGGGAAGGGTGCACGTTCGACCTTGACACGCATCTAGGAAATCTCGGATCATGGCCAAAAGTCGATTAGTCCGAGCGCACCGCTCCTACTCTCGTTACCATGGAAAGCTGAAACGCGAATGGCAGCCCGAATTCTCCATATTTCCACTTGGAAGGTTCCATGTGGGATTGCGACCTACTGCGACAATTTCGTTCGTTCACTCGCCAAAGCTGGATTCGAGAATGACATCTTTCCATTGATTCCGAGTGATTGGCCCGACTTATTACCGGATGACATCTCGCAATGGCGGGGAAGTCTACTTAATAAAGCCAAGGGATTTGATCTCGTTCATATTCAGCATGAGCACGGACTGTTCGGTTACGCGCTTGGGCAGAAGTTTGCTTGCAAACGCTATGGAAGCATCTTGTCAGGCTTACGGCTCCTAAATATTCCGAGTGTAACGACGTTCCACACGGACATGGAAACCCGTAAGCACTCGGGATTGAAAGGAATTCTGAATCGATTTAAGCGAAAACGCCTTTGGGGAAAGTACGTTTGCAAGAACTTTCGTGAAGGAAACGGCCATGCAAGCGCTATTGTGCACACGAGAAGAACGCGGAAGTCGTTTGTGAAGCACGGTTTTCCGGTTTCGTCGATTAATGTCATTCCGCACCCATGTTTAAGCCCACGCAAAATTCATCTGGATTCCGTATCCGCGAAAGAAAGCCTGAATTTGCCTGCGGACTCAAAGCTGGTCACGATTTTTGGGTTCTTAGGCAAATACAAAGGACACGACATC
>JBBRJI010000596.1:0-4196 GCA_038219625.1 Pirellulales bacterium
TTCCAAAGTTCTTCGTCCGCCAGCAATGTCTTCGTGTCGCCATGTTGATCGAGAATAAACCCACCTTCGCTCGCCCCATTGCCATGACAAGAGTAGCAATTTGCCACCAAGATCGGTTTGATCTGCTGTTCGTAACTGTCCGCCGTGATGCCAACCGAATCTAGGTTAAGCTCAGCACTTTTTGCGTCCACACCGCTTAGCAAAATCATCAGACAGGCTGCGATCGGTACGTGGTCCACCGCGACGGTCAACAGGCGAGTCAAGGAAAGCTTCATCCAATTCCACCGAAAATAATAAATGAAACGCTGATAGCACAGCAGGTAGGAAAAATGAGGGGGGGCGAGCCCTTGACCGAATCTTTAACACTTCCTTATACCATGCCCAGTGCCAATGCTACAAATGAAAGCTGCGTTAAATGGAGATGGGGAAGACGATTTTAGAAAATCTGGTTTTTCAGGGCCTTGCCCTGAAGCGTCCTGTGCAAAAACTGCGCACCGACGATTTTCGGTTCGAAATTGCAAAATGGAGTGCCGACGGCATCACGCGTTGTCCTGCGTCGTTCTGTAGTGGTGACTTCATTTGTCGATGCCGTTTCGCTGTTGGCTTCCGAAGGTTCGATATTCGGAGCGTCATTAGAATTCAGTTGATGGAACGTGCGGAGAGGGGCAGGGTCCACGCTTAATTAACTCGTGAAGGAGCCAGCCAGAGACTTATGGACTGTAACCGGCTTTCACGGCTTAGTGCAGCAATTCCAGGGTTCGCTTCGCATATTCGTCCTCGCTTGTCTGCGATTTTGGCTCCGCCTTGGCGCGCTGCTCTTCCTTCTTGACAAGTTCAAGATCCTAGGCTGCACCTGCAAAAAATTTGAACGAGACGTGGCAAGCAACACCCAGAGCGCATTAGAGATCTTTGAGGCAGCCGTACTCGGGCCATCAGAAGCCTGAGCCAAGGCAGACTTCTTGAATAGAATCCCACCGGCAGGGACCGTCCAATATTAAACTTCGCAATCAAAAATTAGCGGAAGGGCGCAAGCCTTCCGGTTTACCAGCACCGGACGGCTTACGCCCTTCCGCTAGAACTGCAACTTGTTTACGGATGATCCCTTAGCTACATCCACCAGAATTACAGAAAGAACCCCAAGTGCTTGAAGGCTCGTCTCGCACCGATCGGACAGCCAAAACAAAATGTCTATTTGCGCTTCGGAACATCTGCGGAACGCTTTGTTTGCGACTGCGGAGGTGGCGATTGCAAACCAAGTCGGTCAAAAGGGTTACAGGAAAAGCTGGCGCATCGAGCACGTGCTGTGAACTGCCACTATGCACGTAGAGAAAACTAATTTCGGCGGGTTGGGATAAAATGTAGCGAAGGTCATCAGAATTCGTGGAGATCGCTTGGCCCGTAGCATCAAAGGGTAGATCACTCTGCTGACGTCATGAAACGTTGCATGCACCGGTAGCGAAACGAAAAGGAAGAATGCGTCTGCTACGGCTATGCATCTGATTGGGTTACTCCATCATCAACACCCATTTCAGATTGGCGTTGTCGCTTGAAAATGTCCGTCGACAAAGGCTTTGGCCATTGCCTTCGGGACTTCTGATTCGGCCAGGACGAGGTTCGCTCGGTTCTCCGCTACCTTGGCCTTCATGACTTGTTCCGAGGCAATTGCTTCCGAGCGGCGCTGTTCGGCCTGGGCGCGGGCCATGCGGACATCTGCCTCGGCTTGGTCCGCTCGGAGTCGGGCTCCGATGTTCTGTCCGACTTCGATGTGGGCAATATCGATCGATACGATCGTAAATGCCGTTTGATTATCGAGCCCGCGTTTGAGTACCGTTCTCGAAATCAAATTCGGGTTTTCTAAAACGACCAAATGCGTTTCGGAAGATCCGATCGAGCTGATAATGCTCTCTCCCACGCGCGCAATGACGGTTTCCTCGGTCGCACCGCCGATCAACTGTTCGAGATTCGTCCGAACCGTGACACGTGCTTTGACACGGAGCTCAATTCCGTTTCGAGCAATGGCAGAGAGGAACCCGCTGCCGCTGTGTTTCGGGTCAGGGCAATCGATCACACGCGGATGTACCGAAGTTCGAACCGCATCGAGAACGTCTCTTCCGGCTAGATCGATGGCGGCAGCTCGGTCGAAATCCAGATCAATACCGGCTCGATGGGCCGCAATGATCGCGTTAATGACATTCATCACGTTGCCCTCCGCGAGGTAGTGAGCTTCTAATCGCTGGGTACTGATCCCGTTGGTGCGATCGATGTCCAAACCCGCTTGTGCGGCCATGATCTTGGCATTCACAATGACTTGCGAACGGACTTGTCGAAAGTACATGCCGATCAAGCTGGACATGGTGACGTCCGCACCGCTGGTCTTGGCCTGCAGCCAAAGACTCCCAAAATTCCAAAAGACCACGACGCTGATCAAGCCTCCCACTAGGGCGGCAATAAGCAGACCGATCATGAGGAGCGATTGCATGTCGAAATCCTGGGCTGCCATAAAATTGCTCATAGGAAGTTTGGTCTGGTGAAACTAAGTTAAAAGTCGTTTTGTGTAGTCCTATTGTGAACACATCTATCAGCGATTAGCAACAGGGGCTAGCCAGTTTTCCCTATCCAACCGCACCCGAGCGCCCGCGATCCGTCGAAAACGGCCGCCAATTGCCCTGGAGAAACGGCATAACTGGGGGTTCGGAAATCCACTCGAAACTGTTTTTCCGACATCCTTTCGACGGTCGCAGGCTCAGGCCCCGAGTTGTATCGAATTTGAACTTCCCCCTCTAGGATTTCGCCGACAGGAAAGTCCACCAACCAATTGGAATCGTCGGCGATCAGCCACGAACGAGCAAGTTCGGACAATGGCCCGATGACCACTTGCGATGATTCCGGCAAGATATCCGTTACATAATAAGGGGAGCCCATCGCCACGCCGGTTCCTTTGCGTTGCCCAACCGTAAAGCCCTCGATGCCTGCATGAGCGCCAACGACGCGGCCGTCCGATGTGACAATATCGCCGGCGGTAGAAACCGACGACTTATCCCGCACAAACTGCGCATGAGCGCCAGAGGTGACGAAACAGATCTCTTGGCTATCTTTCTTGTCCGCCACGCGAAGTCCAATGTCCAATGCCATGCGTCGAATCTCGGATTTCTGAAATCCGCCGACCGGAAGTAGCATCCGAGGCAGCAGTGAGTGGCTGATACCGGTTAAGACGTAGGCTTGATCCTTGCCATCGTCCAAGCCTCGATGAAGCTCTGGCGGTTGCTCTGGATTACCCGACGGGAGCAAGCGAGCATAATGCCCGGTTGCCACGAACCTAGCACCCACCGCATCCGCGTAGTCAAACAATCGACCGAATTTTAACCAATTATTGCACTGGGCACATGGATTTGGCGTTCGGCCGTTTTGGTACTCGTCGACAAAGTATTCCACGATGCGTTTGAAGTCGGATTCCAAATCCAGAGCGTAGAAAGGGATGCCGAACTTGTCGGCTACACGCCTAGCATCGGCTGCGTCACTGGCACTGCAACAACCCTGCTTGTGATCCAATCTTCCTTGGAGAATGGGTAAGAGTGGATTTGGTTTTCCAGAATCCAGTTCGCAAGCCGCGCTGGACTCTTCGCCATGTCGCATGAATACGCCGATAACGTCATATTGCTGCTGGATCAATAAATGGGCTGCGACGCTGGAGTCAACTCCACCGCTCATCGCAAGCACGACACGTTCGCGCGACATAAAGGCTTGAATTTTGGGCAAAAAGGTACGGAGGCTGGTCCCATACTATAACGCCCCGGAGCCATTGTTCATCGAGAAGAATCGAGAAACCTTCGACGATTGAAAAAATCGGGGCGGATTGCGATTTGAATTCGCATCGATTCGCGTTATTCGCAGGTAAATTCAAAAGTGCTGTGGTGCCCGCCGATCACGCCAATAGCACCCATGAGGTTGGAATTGGTCTTCGGTTTCATCAGCTTGCGCTCTGGGGGCGCGCCCCATAGTTGGTTTTGTGGCTGAGCGAGGCCCTCGCTCAAGTTTTGAGTCCAACGAGCGACGGGCCTCGCTCGGCCACAAATGTCGCCATATTCACCGCAAAAAAGAAATAAAACAGCGCACAAAAGCGGAGCGAAAAGCGACACAAAGTCAAAGTACAAAAAGGCCAACAAGAAAACCCAAAACCCATAAGAAAATAAAAAATA
>JBBRJI010000597.1:0-4186 GCA_038219625.1 Pirellulales bacterium
CAAAGGTGTCAGGAGTCATTGTTTTGGGATCGGGGACAAGACTTGGACAAGATTTGGGGATGGACAAGACTTGGGGACACCACTTATCGTCGGGTGGTGGTTGGTTGCCGTCGCAAAGTGTGGTGTCCCCATGTTCGCTGATTCTCTGACAAATAAAGCATAAGACAACTATTTCGTTTTTGACACGATACCAGATGCTTCAACTTGTTGAATCGATTCATCGACCGAATTCTTGATTTGTTCGTACTCCTTGGTTTTGGAATTCCAAAACTTTAGATTGACGGTCAAGTGGACAGTTTGAATTCCTCCTGTTCCAAGAATGTTTAATTCGGCTCTCACCTTACTGGGGACGGACACATCATCGAACTTAGTCCATGTTGTTTCAACACGATTCACTCTAATGCAATCCTTCCGTTTCGGCAGATCGGACAAATCGCGAAAGCCACTCTGATAGGAATAGGTTTCAAACAATACGGGCAAATCATCCTTGAAGCGAACTTGTTGAAAAGCAAGGTGTTTTCCCTCTTTGGTTTTGACCTTACCAAACCAAACCGAGTCTGCGGTGCGTGCATCGATTTGGGTTGCGCTAACGCATGATCGGTTTCGAAATATGACCTGAAAAGTCGGTTCACCAACCTTTCGCAGGTAGTTAAAGTGGAAGGGATAGATCACTGGCCACTCCATCGGGTTCACGGCGACACATGGAGATACCTGCTCACCAGCTCTCGTCCATCGATCCATTCCCATAACGTTCGCAAAGTCAAGTCCACGAATCCTAAGATTTGTAACCGAGCACCGATGAAAGTCGAAATAGTTCGAAAATGGTTGCGTTCTAACATCCTCGATATGATCTAACTTCCATTCGGCTCGCTTGTACTCAACTCCGTCGGTCTTGAAAGTAGTGAATGTAGCAGAGCCTTCGAACCAATACTCGGAATCAGGAGACGTCTCGATCGAAAGTGATGCAACTGAGGCGACATCGAGCATTCCGAACTCAAAATCATCCGCGAAGCCCGAAACCTTGGATTCTAGCTCCTTTGCAAGAGATTCGTCGCATCGAGCTACGTTCCACGCGATGTCCGTACGAAGAGCCACCACCACAACCAAGATCGCCAACTGCAAAAAATTTCCTCTGAACATCGGATAGCCTCAAGACCAATTCAAAACGACATATCATTCCAAAGCAACCAAACGATTGAGACTACGGTGCCTCGATCCCGGCACATGGTTCATTGTTGACTTTTGCAAACAACTGGATACCGAAGCGACTCTTCACTCCGGGCGCACAGTACTGTCCTTGTGGCTTGTTTGGGTCGCCAGCATAGTATTCGCAAGTAACGCATCCCATGATCACCTTACAACCCCACCATACTGTAGGCGTTCGATTAAAGCCGGTTTCAGGCGAAATTGGTACCCGATAGTCTGGTTGTTCCGTAAACCACGTTGCTTCATTAACGTTCGTTCGCCAAGTGTTTGGCAATGAGCATGACGGCGGAAAAGTAGCTCCACAGATTGTTGAGCCACATGCAAAGGCAGCTTCATCGAGACCCGGCCAAGCTCCAAATTTGTCCGCGCAAGACTTGGGCTCAATCGCAAACAAACAGATAGCTGCATCTGCATGCAGTGTCTGTCCGGCACATACACGGACCTTCTCACCGACAAAAAACTGGCCAGTGTTAACCGTTAGTACTTCCTCGTTCTTCGTTAAGCTGGTCGTCCGCTCGACAGTTTTCTGCACATCTTTTTCTTCAAGAGTTAGCGCACCGCAGATCGTTTGCGACACCGTCAAAGAGAAAAGGATTACCTTTGATATGGATACAATTCGCATGATTCTTGCGAGCCCGATCATTCTGTTCCAAAACTGCTTTCGAATTCGATGTGGCCACTTAAAGTTTTCGATTGTCATCACGTACGTTGTCTCCTGAAACGATTTCTCGACCTCAGAAAACGTATTGTCTTAGCACGGTCACTTCGGTCGCCAAAATCGACACGCGGAGAATATCAGACTTTTCCGAAAGGCTTAGCATTCTCTCTCGCAGCGCTAGTTCACATGTTTTCCATAAGTCCTTTGTTTGGAATGGCTTACAGAGGCCGTTGAGTCTTTTTTTTTTTTTGTGGGCGCGGCAATTGTTGTTGACCATGTTTTCGCGTAGGTTCAGTTGCTCGTGAGACTGTTCAATTTGCCCGTACGCCCATAGTTTATCATGAATTCGATCCCGATCGAGTATCTTCAAAGCGTTTCACTCCTTTTCCAACCATTGGAGTTCGTCGAGTCAAAATTGGTAGACGAACGATGGATTTTGGAACATCCGGAACCGTTGTATTTCGATATTCCTTGTCCCATTTGTAATGCACAGACGATCCGATTCGGCAGTCTCCCAATGCGTCGCATTCGACATCTCAACTTTGAACAGCGGCCAGTGTTCGTTGAGTTGATTCTGCCTCGTATAAAGTGCGCAGCACATGGCGTACAGTCAATGCCGCAGCGTCTATTCGAATTGCGATGCTCCGTGTCCATCGCATTCGAAGACTCTATCATGGAACTCATACTACTGATGAGCAAGGCCGAGATTGCTCGACGCCAGTTTGTCAGTGAACGTATGATCGACCGAATAGTTCTTAGGGCTAGTCAACGTGAATTGCTCAAACGCTAAGTCCCCCACTTATTGGTCTAATTGCACCGTCGATCTTTCGACGGGCAAGATTCCCCTTTTTGGAGGAAGTTGTAACAGTAGAGTAACAGTAGGAACTGTAACAGTAGGTAACAGTAGGGACACAGCCCAACTTGACATTCGTTGGCGTTCATGTCCTGAATCGGACGGTTCGTAGGTGCTTCTTGATGGGAAACGATTCGGTCTCAGGAAAGAATTTCGGATGCATGGGACACACCATTTTTTCTTGTGGATAGTAGTTTTTTGGCCTCCCATATGATTCGCGCCATGATAGAAAAAGGCTAATTCTCAAGCCACTTCTCGAGAGTTGCGACATCCCGGCCAATGGCAGCGATGCGTTGATCTAGTAGCCTCGGGTCGGCGTGATCGATCTGCTCGGTATGCAACGAAAGTACATTTGGCAATCCGTCCCTTCGAATGATTGAAAACAGCTCCGATGCAGCTTTCCCCTGCCCGAGATCCACGTCCACTACCTTGCCCCGTTCCACCACCGCATCCTTGACAAAGACTGCACCCAAATGCGGTTTGGCCACAGCGTACAGAAGAGGCCAACTGTTGGTCGCCTCAACGGTTGTATGCCGAATGTCCAACGCAATCGCCATCTGCGTCACTGGAATTCCTTTGAGGACTTCCACAAGATCGAAGACCGGCGCACCTAAGTAATTGTTGCCGGCATGATTTTGGTAAAGTGCGGTCATCCCGAGACTCCCACAATACGCAGCCAACTCACGAGCATCACGGGCGAATCCTTCGAGTTGCGGAAGAATTGGGCGATCTAGTTTGTAACGGTAGTAGCCCATTCGGAAATGCCGAACACCCAATTTCGATGCGCATTGCAAAACAAATTCCGTCTCAGAACTCCTTGCCGTATTGATATTGGTAGCCAAAATCAAGAACTCGCGGGATCGTTTTGCAAGTGCTTCGTAGAGCCGAGGCAATTGCTCATCGACTTTATTCGGGTCCACCTGACCACCTGTTCGAACCGTCGCTTCCAGACCGTCTACTGGATGTTTTCCTAGCAAGTCCGCAACTTGCTGGTAGCTCAAGTCTTGAATCGGTTTTGCAAAAATGCAGATCTTGGGACGCGCGATTGCAATGGGCTTGGCAATCTCGTTTGGCAGCGCTGCTCTTTCTTTGGATGCTAAAACAGCCACCGCTGTCGCCAGTAAGGCTTGACGGCGATTGGGTTGTGACTTGGATTTCATGGTTTGAGCTTTCAAGTTTTGCTATTTGAGCAAGCCGTGGATCAGGTTGGTCGGGCTCGCCTTAGTACGCCAAAACGCATCCGTCGGGGTCAAGCCCCGAACGAATGGGCTAGTGGTACGTTAATCAACAGTCTGAACGGTTATGCCCATTACGACCGGTGCCGAGTTGTCTGGTCCTTTAATCAACTCTATTTTCGCAAGCGGTTCTCGCGATGCTGGCTTGATAGCCAAATAGCGGATTTGCTTGCCCTTTAAGTTGAATGCGAACTCGCTCTTAGGTACATCCACGCGTCGAATGTAATCGGCAAA
>JBBRJI010000598.1:0-4183 GCA_038219625.1 Pirellulales bacterium
CCAGACGATCGGTTTCATGAAGCTGATCTCGCTGTTTTTCAAGCAATTCCTGCACGGCTTTTCGCATCGATTCAAGTTGCTCCATTTCTGCATTGACTTGATCCCAATTCTTGCTCTGATCCAGCAAGACGCGAAGCACCGCGTCCAATTCCAATTGAACTTCGCCTTGCTTCTTGTCTGCGTCGCTGAAATTGGCCGTGTCGAGCAAACCAGAGATTTCTTCCATCCGCTGCTCAATCAACCGTTCTCGCGACTGTTGAAACGCCTTGATCAAAAGCTTGGCTTGCTCTGGTTCGGTCGCCTGCAGTTTTTGAGCTAGGTCCTGAAACTTACGGTCCAGCTCCTGCATCATCCGCTTAACTCGCTGTTGTCGGATTCCAAGTGATGACGTTCGCTTGGTCTGCTCCCAATCATCCGCCAAGCAATGGCCAGTTACAACGGCAAGAATCGCAACAATCATCACGTTTCTGAAATTCAGACGGAATGGTACCATTTCGTTAACTCCTATTAAGGGCGACTGAAACACTTCTCGCTCTTTATTCTTTCTTCTTTTCCAGCAAGCGCTCGATGCGTTCTCGTTTTTCCCGGTCGGTAAGATCCGATACGTTTCGCTGCTCCAGTTGGACTTGATGCAGTAGATTAACTGCTTCTTGGAAACCCTCGGACTTCATCATGAACCCCAAGATCTCCTTCATTGTAGCGATTGCCCGTCTCTCTGTCACAACGACTTGTTCAAGAGCTACGTCGCGTTCCTCAGTTCGATCCATCTGCCGCCGGACCACATCGAACTGTCGTGCTATCGAAGGCAGGGTTTCTTCGCCAAGATATCGAAGAGGCCCAACGATTTGCTTACCCAAACGCTGCTCGATGGGGCCGCCACTTTCTTCGATTCGGTTGTTCTGCGTCTCAACGATAATGGAAGAAAGCCTTGATGCGATACTAACAACGCTCGGGGCCAAGAGTTTTTCATTGTGCTGGCATTCCATCAACAGTTTACGCTGACGAGCGGACAATTCACCACTTTCGGCCAGTCCCGCTCGGAATGCTTCCGAATCGGTGAGCACATCTTCCTGCCGCTTCAAGACGCTTTCGAATTCCTGTCGAAGTTCTTTCTCTCGCCGCAAGAGGTTGTCGCGAAGTTCATTTTCACTGACCACTCTCAACAGGAATTTCGTAGACTTTCCTGTCTTTGGCCCGCTGACATCGTCGTTGTCATCGGCCTCGATTTCAAGGCTAAAGCCCGACCCCGCAACGAGATTGAGCTTCGACAAATCCACTGCGTCCTGAAACAAAACTTTCTTTGCCCCCAGACTTTCCGCCGGGATCGAGATTTCGCTTTTTCGAGTTTCCATTAGGCTCCCCTCTTCATCCGACCGCCATTCGAATTTGATACGGGATGCAACGATTCCGTAGTCGTCTTCGATCGAACAACGGTAAGGGATTCGAGCACGTGCAAGTACCATCCCACCAATCCCTTCCAAAACTGCATTGACCGACGGCGCGAGGTCGGGACTATATTTTAAAGTGAATTCAAGGTTGTCACTCGACCGTAGCGGCATGAAACGGCGAGTGCCAGGATTCCAAACACGCTCATAATCCTCAAGTTCAATTCGATAGGTTGACGCAGTAACAGAATCCGACTCGAGCTGAAGCCCAAAGGAATCTTCGCTATTAAGCTGCATGCTATGTTGCGTATTCCCCACAACCAATGTTGCCGTCGCAATCGATTTGTTGGTGTGGCCGCGAATCGCAAGCTGACTTCCTTTCAACACATAGTAGGGGCCCTCGCCGGCTGGCAATTTCTGTCGCGACAATTTCGAATACTTGGGTGGTTCCATTTCTAGTTCGAGCAGGGACAGTATTGGCGGATGCACTAGACGCACCGGATGCCACTCGGTACGTGATCTTCCCGCCCGAGCCCGCACTTCAAATGGAGCAGTAAGCTGCTTTAGAGTCACACGAAATTGGCGATCGTGGTCGATTCGTTCCGCCAATTCGGTACGGGTTCCACCCGTTTGCCTCACGTCGAACTCCAGTGAATCAGGCATCGACGCGATGTCATCAATCATGCTCACGACCAGGGGCCAATTACTACCATAAGGTACGGTCAGTTCGTCATTTTCCAGCCCGTCGAATTCGAATAGTTTATGATTTGCCCAACTCTGGTCCTGCAACAAAACGTTCCGCTTGAACCAAGTTTGCATATCTGGCACGATCCATACAGACATTGCTCCAGCTGATAGCGCCAAGGTGCAGAGCATTAACAAAACGCTATTCAAATACAGTCGACTTCGGTCCAGCACATCATCAAACTCAATGCGTCTCGCTCCTTCAACTCCTTGGCGAATCGTTTCCTGGACCATCGCAACCGACGCAAATTTGATTTCCGGCCCTTCCGAACGCGAAAACTGCATCGCACTAATCAAGCTTTCGCCAAGTTGTTTGTTACGTTTCTCGACCTCAAGGCACAATGCGTCGTCGCTTAGAACCACAAGCCACGGTTTCAACAAATAGCGATAGGCGACTACTGCAAGCGGAATTGCCCCTAGAACCAGCATCGAACCACGCTGGGCTCCATCCAGGTTGAAACGCCAGTCGATGTAGACGTCCAGCACGAGGATCACCAACAAGCAAGCAGACAAACGACTCAGGCCCTCTAGCAAAAACCAGAAATTGATCCGTCGCCGAAGTCTGTTGAGACTCATGGCAACGGAATTTGTCATCGCTGGGATAGGTGCGGCAGAAGACATTTTAATCCTAGTGTGTTACATCAGTTTAAATCGTTTGCGAATCGCCCATTCTGCGCAAAGCAGACCGACCAACAAGAACAGCATGCGCCGCGTATCCCAAAGTGGAACAGGCGTACCGCGAATGTCGATTGTGCGACGTACATCGGGGATCGCGGCAATCAAGGCGTCAAGTTGATCTAACTCAAAGTACCCGCCGCCAGATGCCCGTCCCAGTTCTATCAATCGCGGCTTGTTCAGCCAAACTTCGTTCGTTTCGACTGACGGTATCGATACGTTGAAAGCAACTTCAATCAGCGGCGAACTGAGCGGGTCTTCTTCCAGTTCGACTTTCACGATGTGCTGTCCAGTCGCACGTGCCGTCAAGGTTGTTTCAAAGTGTCCGGGCTGATTAGGAATTGCCTTGAGCTCCATCGGTGCCAGTTCGCGCCCAGCGATTTTGAGTGAACCCATCACAGTGTCTCGTTGCAAAGGCTTAAACGACGCGTCCTTTAGCCTCGCCACCAAGCGGACTCGGTCACCGAGCTGGTAGCGAAATCCATCCGTTTCGATGCTGCCACGACGCTTTCCTTCTAAAGTGCGACCCTCGACGAGATAGCGTACCATTTGAATCCAAAAACGCTTGTAGTATTCAGAATTGTCACCTGTTTGCCGCCATCTCCAAGTTCCGTTGAACCCAACGTAGACTGTACGTCCAGAACCGTACTGCCCCGTGACGAGGAGAGGCCGCGAGCCGCTTACGTCGCGTAAGGTAGGATCGGTGTGTTCGATCAAGATCCGAGAAGCCGGCTTTGCCTGCTGAGCCGGGAAACTCCAGTAGATCCCTGGTAACTTCTTCCAACGTTCCAGGGAACGTTGCGGCTCTGGATAGAATCGCATGATGGGTTGATCCACGTTGGCGGCCACAACCCCCAAATCCCAAGCTCGAGAGTTGTTACCCAACAACGATTCAACTTCCATCGCGCGAACGTCGCCAAATCGAACCGGCAGAATATCTCGCAATTCAACGGTCTTGTCTCCAGCCAAAAAGCGTCCGGAGAACTTTGGGCCAGCCAAATATAGAAATCCGCCAGCATGTTCACCAACAAACTGCTTCAGCAAATCGAGCCATTGCGCGTCAAACTCAATCGGATTTGGATCAACCAAAATAACAACGTCGTACGCAATCAGCTCTTCTCGCGTAACCGGCAATCGATCGATTGCAGTGTGGCCGTCCTGTCGACGTGAGACGTCCATGGTTTGCAACCAACACGAGAGATTTATCGATTTTTCTCGCGAAAGTAAATGCTGCAGCCCACGGTAATCCCAAGTCGGCGAACCTGCGACCAATAGAACCCGAGCTTGTTCACCCAGGACCTTCACTTCGGCCGGACTGTCAGGTTGGTTGTCCACTTCGGAGATCTCATTTTCCATCGGATCGACGCGAACACTGTAGG
>JBBRJI010000599.1:0-4174 GCA_038219625.1 Pirellulales bacterium
GAAATGATGTCCACCATGTTGCAACTCGCCTTCGGCTATTTCGCAACGAGCGGACTATTTGTCCTCTGGGGATGTTATTTGGAAGCAGCCGGTCAGACCCAAAGCGCACATGAGTAGGATCCATCCGCTCTAGTCCTTGTGTCTCCCTACCTTATTCGGTGTGCATATCACTCGGTCGGGATTGAGCGGAAATCGACCACAACATGCTGGTCGCTTTTAGCTCAATGTTAGGTAAGCCAGTCGCGAACACTTGAAAATGCTCCATGAAGAGTAATTCATTTTCAAACAGCTAGTGAGGTGGCATGGCATTTGCTTGGATTGTCATCTCAGCTATTCAAAGCCCCTTGCGGAAGACTCGAAGGCGTAGAACGCACGCAGGGCTAGACGATTTCTGATTCATTCTCTTCCAGGAAGGTAACGATTCAAATGGTGTGGACATTCTTTTCGATGACTCTTTTCTTAGGCCTTGGATTCGCTGCTTCCTTGACGCTGGGCGGGTTCGTGTATGTTCTGCTTGCGTTGTTCGTCCTTGTCTCGTTGCTGAAAATCACACAGGATCAGTCGCCGTTGTCGGAGAGTCTTCACGGCAACTCACCGTGATAAGGCGAGGGGCAGTTTGAAATTTCCTGTTGGCCATGGGCCGTACTAAGCGTAGCCAGGGGCAACGCCCCTGGAAACTCACGAAACGATTCGGTCTGGCCAACGGCCACATTCAATCCATCCCGTTCAGGACGAATATGGCCGTTGGCCAAAGAAACCTCATGTTTTCCGGGTTCCTGGGGGCGTTGCCCCAGGCTATGTTGAACAAGGCCTTTGGCATTAAAAGCATGTACTCCCAAAATCGCGGAACTTAAAAACGCCCTGAGCGAGGACTTATGAGAGGCCACTCGATCAAGTTTCGGGTTCGGAAGCAGCAATCTGATTTGATCATGGGCCACCGGGACGGTAGGAATTGCAATGGCAATGCCGTGTCTCCTTGTGTATAATTTCCGGAACGCACCTGACTCAGAATCTCCGTGCACCCACCCCGTTAAAACGGTTTAAATACTCCCGCCTATTCATTTCTATGCTTGGATTTACAGCCAGCTTCGGTCGCCCCCTGGCCATTTGCGCCGCATTCTTGCTGGGTTCGACGCATTCGTTGGCTCAAGAAAGTTCAGGGATCGAGCCGGCTGATTTGGCTCGAAAGACACTGAGCAAGTACTGTTATGAGTGCCATACCGGGGACAAGCCGGAAGGCGGAGTGCGAGTCGATTTTTTATCGACGGATGGGGAGCTCGCAGGTCACATTGAACTGGTCGACAAGATCATCTTGGCCTTAAAAGATCAGCAAATGCCTCCCGCCGATGCCGAGCAACCGGAGGTCGCCGATCGAGTGCAGGCAATTGAATGGATTGAACAGCGACTACGCAAATTCGATTGCGGCAGCGCCAGTCGTCCTGGTCGCGTGACCATGCGTCGTTTGAATCGAACCGAGTACAACAATACGGTTCGCGATCTGACGGGTTTGGATTTAAGGTTGGCAGATGATTTCCCCTCGGACGATGTCGGAAATGGATTTGATAACATCGGCGACGTGTTGTCGTTGCCTCCGATCTTGCTGGAGAAGTATTTGTCGTCGGCAAAGCAGATCGCGGATGAGGTCATAAAGAACGGAGACGCCACGAAAAAAGTATTTCCTAGGCAACCCGACGATCCGAACAACCTCGATGAAGTCGTGAAAGTAACTCGTGCCAACGCCAGCAATTTTGCAAGTCGAGCGTTTCGCAGACCGCTCGATAACGAAGAGTCGGAGCGGTTGTTCCAACTGATGCGGGCAGCTTGGGAATCGAAGGCGACTAAGGAGGAGATTATGCAGACGATGATCACTGCGGTCTTGGCCTCACCCCATTTCATTTACCGCGTTGAAGATGACGATCCAGACGATTTTATTGACGGCATTCGACCGCTAAACGACTTCGAGATGGCTTCGCGAATGTCTTACTTCCTCTGGAGCAGTATGCCGGACGATCGATTGGTCGAATTAGCCAGCCAAGGAAAACTGCGTACGGTCGAGCAATGCAACGACGAAGTAGACCGAATGTTGGCGGATCCCAAGGCCAAAGCGTTGGTAGAGAATTTTGCTGGGCAATGGTTGCAGTTGCGTGACCTGGAAGCGCTATCACCGGATCCGGTCAAGTTCGCGTCTTTTGATGCCAAGTTGCGGCGGTCTATGCGGCGAGAAACCGAGTTGTTGTTCGCCAGCATCGTGAATGAGAATAGAAGCATCCTTGAACTTCTGAGCGCGGATTACACCTATGTTGATGAGCGGTTGGCCAAGCACTATGAAATGGAAGGTGTCAGCGGCGATGAGTTTCGAAAGGTGGATTTAAAGGGCAAGCGACGCGGAATGTTGATGCATGGTAGTATTCTGTTGTTGACATCGAATCCGACGCGTACGTCCCCAGTGAAACGCGGAAAATGGGTGTTGGAAAACTTACTCGCGGAGCCTCCGCCACCGCCACCACCGAATGTGCCTGAATTAGGGACCGCAGGCGAGACGCTCGGAACATTGCGGCAACAGATGGAACAACATCGAGCCAATCCGAATTGTGCAGTGTGCCATGTGAAAATGGACGCGGTCGGATTTGGCTTGGAGAATTTTGACGCGATTGGATCGTGGCGGGATGCAGACGGTCGTGAAAAAATCGATCCCTCTGGAATTCTGCCAGGAGGACGAACTTTCAATGGACCTTTGGATTTAGTGCAGATTTTGGTCGAAGATAAGAAAGCTGAATTCAGTCGCTGCCTTACAACGAAAATGTTAACATATGCCTTGGGGCGTGGGCTGGGTGTTGCGGATCGCTGCACTGTCAGTTCCATCGTTAACCATTTGACGGAAGATAATTACCGATTTGTTACCTTGATAAAGTCGATCGTGACGAGCCCGCCTTTCACCCACCAAGAATCAGGACGTTAAGATGTCAAATTTATTGAAGTCCAAGTTGTCTCGACGGACAGTACTTCGCGGTTTAGGGGTTTCAATTGCTCTGCCATGGTTGGAAGCGACCAGTACAGTGGTCAAAGCGGCAGCGGTTCCGTCCTCACCCACTCGAATGGCTTTTATCTTTGTCCCAAACGGGGTGGTGATGAATAATTGGGTACCAAAAACAGAAGGCTATGGATTTCAGCTACCGCCGACCTTGGAACCGCTTGCAGCAGTGCAAAATGAGCTGCTGGTGATTACAGGATTAACTCACGATAAAGGCCGTGCAAATGGTGATGGTGCTGGTGATCATGCTCGTAGCGCTTCGGTGTTCTTGACCGGATCGCAACCAAGGAAGACAGACGGTGAGCACATTCGATCTGGGATTTCGGTCGATCAATTGGCGGCTCAGGCTGTCGGGCAGAAGACTCGCTTCTCCTCGTTGGAGTTGGGGGTCGATCCGGGTCGCATGGCTGGTAATTGCGATTCGGGTTATAGCTGCGCTTACTCGTCCAACATTTCTTGGTCATCGGAGTCAACGCCTGTCGGCAAAGAGGTCAACCCGCGGCTAGTGTTCGAGCGACTGTTCGCTGACGGCAAACCTAGCGAAATAGACAAAAGTCAACAACAACGAGAATCGCTCCAGAAGAGTGTGCTCGATTTTATTGCAGATGACGCGAAGCGGTTGCAGACGAAACTTGGTCGCAACGACAATCGAAAGCTCGATGAATACTTGACAGGTGTGCGTGAAGTCGAACGTCGGTTAGGCACTAAGACAGCGAAGCCGTTGGATGTCGAGGTTGATTATGCAATTCCGGATGGCATTCCTGGCGACTATCAAGATCATATGCGGATGATGTGCGATTTGATGGTGCTCGCATTCCAAACCGATTCGACTCGCATAGCGACGATGATGTTCGCCAATGCAGGGGACAACAAGAACTATCGCAAGATTGGAGTGCCGGATGGCCATCATGATTTGTCGCATCATGGCGATAACCCGGAGAAACTTGAAAAGATTAGCCAAATCAATCACTTTCACATTCAGCAATTGAGTTACCTGCTTCAAAAGATGAAGTCGATACGCGAGGGTGAACGTACTTTGCTAGACAACTCGATGATTGTTTTTGGAAGTGGCATCAGCGATGGCAATCGTCATAACCACGACAACTTGCCAATATTGTTGGCAGGCTCGGGTAGTGGAACAAT
>JBBRJI010000600.1:0-4165 GCA_038219625.1 Pirellulales bacterium
GGAAGGGAGTGGGGACTCCTAACGTAGTAGTACGCCAAAACGCATCCGTCGGGGGCGAGCCCCGAACGGATGGGCCAACGATACTGACTAACTCGATTGTTGTTCGGAACAAAAAAGACACGATTCAAATCAGAAAGAAATGTCGAAACTGCTATTTGTCGCACAGCCCAGGCTGTGGCTTCATTATTGTCGCCTCTGGCTCCGCGAAAGTGCGATTTTTTTGTCAACGGCAAAAGAAAATCGCAGGCGCACCCGCTCCCCGAACCGGGAACTCAATACGATGAATATTTTTAAATTTCTTGCGGAAGTAGTGTACGATCGTCGCGTAATTGGCTAGATTGATAGGATACACACACACTCGCTGGTTTTCGACAGTCCTTGCAAACGGAAGCATTCGCTTTCAAGGACTCCTTTTCCACGTCGTCTCCAAAACGTCCGTCGTCCCGAAAACGTTAGTTGAGTTGTACTTATGACTCGTCCAAATCCCAAGAACTCCTCTGTAAAGTTCAACTCTACTGGTCGTTCGAGAAAACTTCGTTTCGATATTTTAGAAGACAGACGTTTGCTCGCTGGAATCGATGTCTTTGTTTTCGATGATTTGGATGGGTCTCGATACTTCAGTTCCTCCAAAGACGCTGCCCTTGTCGATCGGGCTGTCTATGCCGACTTAGACAACGACGGCAAATTCGCTTCTTCAGAACCTTGGGCCGTCAGCGATAGCCGCGGGGTCGCGAGATTCCCGAATCTTGAACCCGGCCTCTATTCGGTGCGTTTGCTGGGTACTAATAACACCGTCGTACAGACCTTTCCGACGAGTCCGGCGAATCATGGCGTTTGGTCGGACGCTCTGAATATCACAAAGGTTCTTAGTGTTGATCCGAGTGGGTCGACTTGGGGTATTTCTAGCAACAAGCTTGTACTAGTCGACATTGCAACGAATGAAACGATCAAATCCATCGGTTTCGGCACATCTACGGTCATTGACGCCGTATTGGACCAGCCCTCAAACGGCATTGACTCGAGTGGTTATGTTCTTTCGAGGAACCAAGATCAATCCCAAGTCCTATGGCGCGTAACCTCAACTGGGACCGGAACAAAGCAGACCACCGACGTGGATGTTGCAACGGCGACGGACCTCATTGCCGTTGGCGAAAAGGTCTTGGTACTAGGTGGTGGGAACCTACAAGAAATCTCGTTATCGAAGTCGGCAGTTGCCTCTGAAGCGGTCCTCTTAAAGAGCATTGGCGTTGCAGGCCTCCCCCCAAATGCGGTTGTCAACTCGGCTGGCCCAAATCGCTTCTTAGTTTTCGAGAATGGGGTTTCGAACCGCCTGTCACTGTATCAGTTCCGCGACGGAATCAATCAGTTGGTTGGGAAACGCGCTTTTCCTTCGCAAGTACTTTCATGGGATGTTTCCAGCGATGGAGTAAACATCGCTGTTTCCACTAAAGACGATTTTATGATTTTGAGCCCTGAACCAGGTTTGCCCTCCAAGGCGGTTCTGCAGGACGCCGTTGGTCCTTTTGTGTTCGACCCGATTCGAAATCTGTTGATCACGGGAACTGAGTCCAATCCGTCGCAACTCACGGTGTGGAGCACATCGAATTGGGGCAAGAGCTTTTCGGTTCCTGTTGCGAATGGTGAGGCACTGACGGGAACCAATGCTTCGCTTCACTTAAACCCAATGGGAACTCAACTTGTCGGCTCTCAAGGTGGAAGACTCTATCAACAGAATATTGCGACCGCCGCCGCTGCAGTCGCGACGGTTGCTGCTAGCGGAATCACGCAGCTTCAAATTGGGGTGAGATCCACCAGCGCGAATCGCAAACCAAATCTAAGCAGCTTGGAGACACTTTTTGTCGATGAAGATGGCCAAATCAGCATAGACTCTGCTCGAATACAGTCTCGATCCTCAGATTTGGATGGGGATTCGTTGGTTTATTTGATTCGCACGAATCCAAGCAACGGGACTATCAACTGGAGCCAGGAAGCTTCCGGAGTCTACCTACCTTTGACCAATGCGAATGGTCAGGACGCGATCACCATCCAAGCATACGATGGTCGCGATTGGTCGGTTCCCCAGTTGTTGCAAATTGTGATCAACCCTATCAATGACTCACCCTCTGGAATTGCATTGTCAGTCGACTCGATCCATGAGAATCCAGAAATCGGGGAAGCGTTGCTGACGTTGCGTGCACTAGACCCTGACACGGGTGCCAACTACGAATATCAAGTCAATGATGCGAGGTTTAGCGCTGTCGACGGTATCCTGAGACTCGTTAATGGATCGATCAATTTTGAAGAGGAGCCACAGATCGTTTTGGCCGTAACCGCCATCGATCGACTAAATCCCGAAGATTTTATAACTCGATCGATCACACTTGGCGTCCTAGACGTAAATGAAGCTCCAACTGGTGTTCGATTGCCTAGTAGAACCTCGGTACCTGAATTGACCGACGATGTGGAGCTTGGCCGGATTACTGTTATCGACCAGGATGCAAATGAACAGTACTCGTGGACGATAAGCGATAGTCGATTTGAAGTCGTTAACGGAAAGTTACGGCTTTCGAAAGGGAACTCGTTAGACTTCGAGCAGGAACCATCGTTGGTTTTGCGATTGAGAGGTCAAGACGGACGGGGACAGTTCGAGATTGAAACTTCGTTGACCGTTTCTGTCACCGACCAAGACGATGAACCAATCGGGCTCGCACTGACTAGCTCTGCAACCATTCGTGAAAATGAACCAGGTCGGCGGATTGGAACTGTCACGGTTCTGGATCCAGACATTGGAGAAGTCTATTCGTTCAGTATCGACGACGGTCGATTTGAGGTCGTGCGAGGAACGATTAAGCTAAAAAATGGTATTAGTGTCAGCTACGTTGAGCCGGGTTTTATCGATTTGACGGTTGCTGCCACCTCCCTTCGCACAGGCAGTCGTGTCAGTGGGAAACTACGCTTGAATATCGAAAGGGATCCAACACCTTACCACAACGATGCGAATCCATACGATGTGAACGGAGATGGCGTTTTAACGCCGCTTGATCCGCTGGTCCTGATCAATTACATCAACGATAAGGGTGTTGGTCCGATCTCGGCACCAGGCGAAGGGGAAGATTCTGTACCCGACCTCGACGTGGATGGCGATGGCGAGGTTTCACCGATTGATATCCTGATCCTAATCAACAAGTTAAACGAACAAAATGGAGAGGATGTGCTGGAACTA
This sequence comes from Pirellulales bacterium, assembly GCA_038219625.1. Classification (GTDB taxonomy): domain Bacteria; phylum Planctomycetota; class Planctomycetia; order Pirellulales; family Pirellulaceae; genus JBKCUI01. The sequence goes on from JBBRJI010000600.1 coordinate 3,224, forward strand.
AACGTACATCCGCCGTTAATTGTTGGTGAGGGTGAGGGATCGCTAGGGCCGGAGTCAGACGACGTGTTGGTTCAGCCCAAGCCAGGTACGTTGGTTGGAAAAAATCTGAGTGACGCGTCCTTAACCAGTTACTTGTACGATCTTTCCGAAGAAGCCAATCTTCGAAAATTGCGTCGTAGGTAACGTAGGCGAGCGGCAGACAGAAGACTACTAGGCCAGGCCACCGTCTGGCACGCCCAAAGCGAACTGTGTGGAGACTGTGTGGAGACTGTGTGGCACGCCCAAAGCGATTAGCGATGGGCGTGGGAAGTGTGGCAAATGACTCTAGCGATTCACCACGCCCTTCGTACCTCAGAGCGTGCCACACGCGAAGGGCGGCGCTAAAATAAGGTTAACGGCGTAGCGTGCCACTCGTGCCACCCAGTTTGTAGGTAGATTGCAAACTCCCCCTCGCCTTAGGACGATCACCTTAAGAGCAGGCGTGAATCGTTTCAAGCCGAGGATGCTGACTTTTTGATCTAGAGTTATGGTAAGTATCCCCCGAGTAAACTCGGGGGCATTGGCATGCCGCCGGCTTTACGGACGACTCCGGCGCTTCAAGAACTTATTTTCGAGTTACAAATCGAATCACAAACGCGTCATCAAACTCCGATGTTTGCGATAATGTTCGGAATTCAATTCGTCGATCGAAAACGTAGCCGAATTCCAGGGATGCCAGATTGCCATCCGAGTTCCTTCGCTCAAAGCCCAATACAAATTGCAAGTCGCGGTAGGTCAACACATCGTTATCGTTGTTGGGGAACTCGATGTCCCAAGTGCCACCACCAAGTCGACCGGCAAGGTAAAACTTGGATTGGTTGTTGATGGAATAATCGATGCGAGGTCTTGGAAAAACAAGATCGAAACGCAAGTCAGGCATGGCTTGGGGACGCCACGAAATCC
>JBBRJI010000601.1:0-4157 GCA_038219625.1 Pirellulales bacterium
CCGTTGCAAATCCATTGACGTCAAGCTCGGGGATCTGAATCGGCACCCTGCAACCGGCAGCTAGGTCGTTTTCTGCTACCCAGCTTGCGGGACGCAAAAGTTCGACGTCAACCGTCGCTCCATCTGTGCGTTCAATGGTTAACGACAACTCCTGCCAAGTCGCTTCGTCTGGCTCGGGAAGTGAGTCGTCATACTCCCACGACTTCGGATTCTTCGTAGGAACAAGCGAACCGAGGGGAACGTTCTGATTTGATACTTTTAAAGAAACACTTCGCTCAATGGCGATAGTCGTTTCAGTTCCACAAACTAGTTCGTCAATGTACGACTCGTGCGGATCAAACGAGTCGCACCAAACGGATGCTTGGAGTGAATCCGTCTGCGGAATTGCGGCGAGGGTAACTTGCGTTCCTTCGACAAAGCATCCGAGCAACCCCAGCCACTTGCCAACCAGTCCGCCAGCCGCGCCCGTTAATGCTGCCGTTGCGGTACCTGCAAGTGTCGGGTCGTTGGCGGCTGGATTGATACCATTGGCGAGACCTGAAATCGCTAGATATACCGCAGCTCCGCCTAGAGCCCCACCGACAATGGCGCCGGTGTAGGTACACCCTGCAATCGCCGAACCAGCAGAAGCTCCAGCGCCCCCAGTAATCACGGTGAGAGCAGCAGCATTGACGGTAAAGCCAACAATCGCCTCGCCACTGGTTGTAAGCAAAAACTCATCACCAACCGTACTCTGCACCATCGGGGCAAGGATTTGATTCGTTAGCCCGGTGACGTTTCCAAGGATGTGTGTGCTGTTAATTCCATTCGCTAGCCAATCAAGTAGATCTTCGTTGGGGTTTGATGAACTGGAACTGCCACCGCTGCCCGATGAATAAGTTAGCTGATAGTTGATCGAGCCAGAAACTTGCGGCTCAGTATCACCTGAAATCGTTCCGGGAGTAACGGTCAAAGCCGGACTACTCGAACTGTTGAAATCAGCACCTCCGCTGTCGGTCTACTGGAAAGTTTCAGTAATCGAGCCGCTATGTTTTGTGCGCCACTGTGGGTGAATCAGTGTTCTTTCGTTGGACTTAACCAAAGCAAACTCCTGCAACCTGTTCGTTCGAGCTAAAGTCAGTTTGCTCAATTTATGACGCAATTTCTTCGTCGACTCTTCTGACTGAACTGGAGCCAACAACGTGTATCGCAAGCTGTCGACTTGCCCCTGCTTAACAATCGACGCGGGATTGAACCCGCACCATTCGGCAACTAGCTCATCTAATGAACGGCCATGAAATCGTTCATAGACCGCTTGTTTGCCTCCAATACGATTCATCTCCCCAACATATTGAAAGATTGTTCTAATTTCTCGAATGTGAATCTTGCCATTCGAGAGCCACTGAAAATCGGCGCGTTCCTAAGCTATAAGCTACGGACCAGACCAATCTCTAATCTTCTCAGGTAGGCACAAAGTTCTCAAGGAAATCCACGAAGTCCAAATCCGTAAATTTACTATTAACTGCGAAAGCCGACAGTAATACGCGTTCAGCTTCTTCGAGACTCAGGATGCCTCCTGCGACCATATTCGCCTCTGCGCCAAATACTTCGACGGGAACGAATTCCTGGGTCCAGGGATGCGTGGCCAACTTCAATTTGCGTGTGTTACCTGCTAGCATTACCATCCAGCCTAAAAGAGTTCCGTTGCTCGTATCATTGATGCGGGCGACGTCAAGCTCATATTGTTTAGCTTCCTTATCGGAAAACTTTATTGTTAGGCATGGGTCACAACCGCCCTCGGCAATTTCCAGGAGTAATTGCTTGGTCTGTTCAATGTCTGACGATTCAAATTCGTCCGGTTCGCGCACAACTTTCTGGAACGCCATTTCTACCTTCACCTGCATCACGCCACTATGAAAACTGTGCGCGCCGAATCAGTCACAAAAAAGGTTAATCAACGATTCTTACACGGTGCTGCGGATCGTCTTGTCGTCAAGAAAACGTCGCGTTATTCCACTAAATTCGGCTCTGAGTTTCGAGCATTCTAGGCCGAGGCGTTCAGGGCATTCAGCGGCCCCTTCAAGAATGTTATGAAACGGTGCCTCGTAGGAACCAGAGTTTGCGACCTCATTTGCGAGTGGAGTATACGGCAAAAACATCGTATACTCTACGTCCTTATCGCGTTTGAAAATGGTTGGCCCTCGAAACTCGATAGCATCAATTAATGTCTTCGCACTAATTCGAATAATAATCGTGAAGTCTGCTCCATATTTGCTTGTAAATTCTTCTGTGGTCTCCACCAGTTTTGAAATCTCACGCGAAATCTTCTGTTGAAACACATGCGTGAAAGGAAAATTCGCGCCTGCCTCTATATAGAATTGTGATAAAACGATATCCATCACCTCGGCTCTAACTCGACAAATTTCTTGGGAGGAGGCTCCTGGAATTTGTTTCGCTGAGCTGAGTCTAATCCGCGATAGGAACGGCTTTCGTGCTGGGAAAAGAACCAACTGGTTCCAAGTTGCTCTACCGTTTTCACGCCTTTTCCTCCGAAGTCAGCCTGCCAATCGCCAGGCGCAGCTGACATCTGAAGACGAACTCCATTGGTCAAGTTCGTGATTAAGGTCGATGGGACACAAGCCCAATCCATGCCAGCCTCTCGATAGGTGTCTCCAAAGTAATTGATCCAATACAATCCCGGGAAATAGCGAGGCCACTCCGTTCCAATAGCCTGCTCTCTAAGTATTTTTCCGCCTTCCAGCAGTGTTTGCGTGATATTCTTTTGAAAGTACTCTGACCGATAGCAAATGTTTCCGTAATCGAACTTGAGAACTTGGAACATGTCATCAATGGTCTCAATCAACTCAGAATAGAAGTCAGCTCGCAATCGTTTGGACTCGTTAACAGAAACTGTCAAGTAATGTGCCCTTGCATTGGGTCCATAGGGCATCCACGCACTAATTGACGCAAGCGTAGGCTTTGCGCACTTCATTAAAACCATACCAAACCATTGTCCTAATTCTGATTCCCACAATTCCTGAAATCGAGCCGAGTCACTCCATTCCTGGCGTATTGGCTCATGATTATCGAATCGCGATGGTACAAAAATCGATTCATTCAAAACTCGGAATAAGTCTATCCCGTCGGCATTCTCAAATGGACGAGATCGCATTAGCGTGACGACAATCGGTGTTTTCAATTCATTCATCAGAGTGACCTTTCGATGACGATTTGTCCTAAATCCTCAAGCCAAAGTAAGTTGGAGGAGATTTTCGTATTTGTTCGAACAACCAGAATAACTTGCCTACCGGTATTACCAGCAATTTGAATGTAATCCCGTATTTGAGTCGACAGATGCTGATATCCAACATTCTTTACCTCGCGCAATAGAGACTCAGACAACTCATCAGGGAATCGCAGGGTTCCTGGTTTAAGTACAGAAGCAATACCCTTTTTGGCGGCAGTAATCCCTGCAGCAGCCTCTCCTGCCAAGCCGGTAGCTCGATTAGCAGCGATATTACACGCATTGTGTACCAACAGTCCAAGCTCACCGATTTGGTAAACATGCTCGCCATGGACTTCGAGATTGTAGACGGTTTTAGGGCGATTGTGAATTTGCAGCGAAGCAACAGTGATCGGGCCGAACTCAGATTGCAGCAACTCTCCTTCAACAATTTCCCCCAAAGGGACCCAATCGTTTCGATCCAACGACCAGACGGGGTGAATCGCTGTTCCCTCGACAGTCGAGCCGTCTTCTAGCGCTAGCTCAATGGTTTGTTCCACACGGCGAGTAACGAACCGGCCGGTTTCAAAGCTGCCTTCGCCAACTGCCAATCGTGGACAAGGCTCGACGCTGTGGACCGTTGCGAATCCATTAACGTCAAGCTCGGGGATCTGAATCGGCACCCTGCAACCGGCAGCTAGGTCGTATTCCGCGACCCAGCTTGCAGGACGCAAAAGTTCGACGTCAACCGTCGCTCCATCTCTTCGTTCGATGGTTAACGACAACTGCTGCCAAGTCGATTCGTCTGGCTCGGGAAGCGAGTCGTCATATTCCCAGGGCTTCGGATTTTTTGTGGGTACGAGTGAACCGAGGGGAACGTTCTGATTTGATACTTTTAAAGAAACACTTCGCTCAATGGCGATAGTCGTTTCAGTTCCACAAACTAGTTCGTCAA
>JBBRJI010000602.1:0-4140 GCA_038219625.1 Pirellulales bacterium
CCGCTCTCCGTCCGATTTATTCGGGCGGAAGCAACGTTTGAGGACGAGGACGTTGCTTCCGCCGGACGAGTCCGACGGAGAGCAAACTATCTGCGAACTTTTCGCGTTGGTAGCTGACAGATGCTGCCCCGCCGGTTGAAAACCGACGGAAGCAAATTGAATCGGTTTGCCTGTCTGTACAATTTGCCTGTCTGTACAATCAGGCGAAGTGGAAGAAAAGATGCGCAATCCAATTGCTCCCGCAATAGCGTAGTTTTAACATTCTAGGATGTCCGCTGCGGGACTCGGAGTCGCAGAGCTACGGGTTTGACTTCGGGATAGAAACCGTCACTTCCGCACTAAAGACCGCTTTCGGATCGCCTCGCTCGGCGAGTGTTTTCGCCAAGATTCCAATCGTTCGGGTGACCATTCCTTGAAAGAGCGTTGTACTGCCACAAGTGATCAGGATCGGTTGTTCGAGATTCAGCATGTCGTCGCTCAATCGAATAGATACTCGATCTGCGTCTTTGGATTGAACATCGATTGTGTTATTGGCCCGTGTTGCAACGATTTCCGCTCGCTCCCGAATCTCCTTGGGGTCGATTGCTAACCAGTAAAACCGATTTTCCACCACATCGTCTTGTTTCCATATGATGCGTGTTGGGAGGAGATTTCGGCTCCATTGGGCCATCCATGCGATGGCGACTGCATCTTCGCGATCCATCCAGTGCCCTTTGCCCGCGTGGATCTTAACCAAATGAATGTAACCCTCAGGATCTTCGCGATGCAGATCCGCCAGTTTTTGCTCCCACTCGGCTGCTTTTTTGTTGCGGTTGTAGGCGGAATCTTTCTCACCCATGTGCAGCGTGAACGGTAGATTTCTCAAGCCCAAGGGGGACGTTTCGTTGGGGTGGCCGGCCATCATGGATGCCGCCGCCCAACGATCTGCCATGCGCGGTGAAAGCTGAAAGACGCCATCGCCACCAGCCGAATAACCCATGATGTAGATCCGGTTCGGATCCACCTCTTCCAACACGATCAAGTTCTCGATCAACCTGTCAAAGAGTCGATCGATATGGGATCGATGCCACAAATCCCAGGTGTCGGTCGGTGCTCGGGGAACTACGTAAACACCTTCCTCCAGCTTATACAGTTTCTTTTGGTTCTCCCATTGTTGATCGTTGACTTTGGTCGGTGCTCCGCCCCCGCCGTGCATCGAGATGACCATGCTTCGTCCGGTGGCGGGCTTTTCGCCAAACACTTCGTAGGTGAAAGGCATTTTCAATGCGTCCAGCGTCAAGACGCGAGCGGTCATTTCCTCGGCGCGGGAATGGCGAATCCGTTCCGCGTGGTCCTTCCACAACAACTTCGCTGCTTCGGCTGCCTCGGCCTTTGAGACTGGCGTGCTGGCGAAAGGCTGTTCAACCAAATTGGGGCGTTCGTCGTATGGCAGCAACAGGAATTTGGCCAACGCCGAGATTGCCTCTGCCGATCCCAACGGGTCATTGACACCGATGGAGGCTTTTTCGGTTGGTGCAATGTTCTCGGTGATTGGGGCATTGCGTTGCTCAGATACGAACGGAGTCTTCTTAACGTTGTTCCCGTCTTGAACTTCCAAGCTGAATTGTTGACCCTTGGGCAAGTAGACGCTGAGATGATCGTTTGCATCAAAACGTTCATCCTTGGAGGTTCCTTCAAAGACTAACTTTCCATCCGTGTCGTAAACTCGAACGACAAGTGCCAGCCTTTTCCCGCTTGCTTTGTCCAATACCCGAAACATGGTTTGCGCGGATCCGTCGGGGGGCTTGGCAGCCAAATTGACATAGCGATCGGTGACATTGACCGCGCTAATGTAGTCGATAGATCGATCCCAGACCAAAGGAAAATGAACGGGTGTTCGTTGGAAGCTGACTGCGTAAACCGCGTTCATGGCATCATCCCGCTTGGCGGTCGACGCACGGCCAATAAACCACGCTTTATCCAAGTCGTCGCCGTTGGGTTCGGCTGCGCCGGTGAAGTGCCAACCGTTGTCCCAAACTTCGATCCACGAATGATTTCCGCTCTTGTCCGACCAAAGTGGTGTCCCTACAAACCTTGCAGGAATACCAACCGCGCGGCATGCATCAATCAACAAAACCGACAAGCCTGTGCACGAGGCGGTACCCGACTTGATTGACTCGTACGGACTCTGGTCCGCCTTGGGTCGTTGTGTCGAATAGCGAACACTGAGCAGAGGGAAAAGTTTCTGGTTGAGGCGGGCGGCCGCAAGCCCTGGCGTCTTTGCCCCTTCGATCAATGGTAGAAATCGCTCACGGAAATCCTTCCGCCATGAATCGCGGCGCTCGTTGATATTTGCATAAGGTAGTACATTGTTGAAGAAGACTTCTTTCGGGATGTCTTCCTTCCATGGTGACTTGTCCCATGCGAGGTACGCCAAGCGAACTTCCTCAAGCAAAAACTCGGAAGTCAAGGTCCGCAAGTCTCGGTCGGGCATGTTTGCAATCAGGAACTCCATTCCTTCGCGTTGTTCGATTGGGCAGGAGTCCATTGCTCGGCGCAGTTGACTTTGGTTGTCGCCCGATCGTTGCAAGGGGGCTTCGGTAAGCTCGCTCTCGGTCGATTTCCAAATTTTGGAGTCCTGTCGCACGTTCCAAAGCTCCTGCGACTTTTTACCCACAGCATTGGTCTGCACATCATTGGTCTCCGCAGCAATGATCACCGACGCTTGATAGCCGTCCGTGGTCGCGTACAGGGAGAATGGATTAGCCAACGTTTGAGAGGCCGCTGCTAACTCCAGTTCCGAAAAGTTCTTTGCCCACCGAGCATGCTTGGTATGAAATGCCCGTTGCCGGTGGTAAATCTCCATGAGCAAATCGCGGCTAACGAGACTTGCATCGTGCTTGAATTCCGATTTGCCGGGTAGTTCTTTGGAGAACTGTACGAAGCCCCATCGTTCTGGTCGATGCATGTCGATGATTCCTTGGGGAGACCAAACCCAATTGTCTTCCTTCGTCTTCGGTACTTTTTGGTATTTGCCATCCACTATTTCGAATTGCCATTCCACCCTGGAAAAGTCGATTCGCCATTTTTCTCCGTCGACTGGCGGAGCGACCTTTCGGGACGGCGTCGAAAAGGAAGCCCAAGGGATAGCAATCTCGACGCCCCAAGAAGTATCTTGATCGGTCGGGTCGTTGAGCGTCCCTTGAAGATGAACGGCCGACTTAAGGCCAGCAAACTCCCAGTTGTTGTCAGCACCGCTCGCGTCTTTGTAAGGACGCGGCATGAACAAGTCCCAAGTTGTATTGAGTGCATTCAGCTCAAGCTCAAAATACTCGTGGTTATCGCTGTTGGGATCTATAAAAACTTCGAAATCGTTATCTTGAAAGATGACGGCATCGTGTTGCGTAATGACCCCTTGAAGATGTGGCTCGAAAAGTTGGGCCGCAATGTAGAAATTGTCGTTATCCCAAAGCATCTTTGCCCGAGTGCGAAACCTGGGCTTTGGCTTCTTTTCCCCTTCAATATCAACGAAGTCTTCAGTCCAGGGCGCCAACTTCCATGATGGCTCATCCAACTTTCCGTCTATTTGAAGCGGTACCGCTGTGATGCCGCAAACATATCCATTCGGCACAATTCGCTTCATGTGCTCCCAATCCCCTTCCTGGGAGGAAGCAATGCCTTCGATGACTAAGTAAAGGCAAGGGATTAGCAGTTGCGCGTTGCGAAGTAGACTCAATCGAAAAGTCCGCATTGTGGTAGATCCTATCTGGGCCAAGAAGTGACAGCCAGAATGATAATTGATTGGCCACAGTATGGCTATATTCCTGAAGAAGGCTCATCCGGCGTTCCGGGGAGGTCATGCCAAAAGTCGCTCAACGAGCGAATTGAGGAGTGCTTTTCCTCGTTTTCGAGTGTTGTGAACGAACTGAAAGAACGCGAGGTAGAGCGGCAGCTTCTCTTGCGAGATGCCCTGATGAGGACGTAGCCAAGATAGAAGCAATGACCCGAAACCATGCAAAGCGATGACGATGGTGGTGGGTTCTGCGAGGGAAATGTCAACACGATGGAAGGATTCTGGTCATTGCTTCGATCTTGGCTACGTCCTCATCGGGGCATCTCGCAAGAGAAGCTGCCGCTCTACCTCGCGTTCTTTCAGTTCGT
>JBBRJI010000603.1:0-4132 GCA_038219625.1 Pirellulales bacterium
AATAAGATTCCAGCTCTCTCCGGCTCTGGTTCAATTGTGCTCCGCAGCCGCCACATCCAAGCCGAATCAGCCGACGAGTACAGAGGCACCAAACCGCTCGGCGACGACAAGGCCGAAGGCAAGAAGTTTATGGGCGCTATCGAACACGATGGTTTCTTGCGCTTCAAAGACGTACCGCTCGATCAGACCAAGCGAATTGTTGTTCGCGCCGCCAGTGCTGGCGCAGGCGGCCAAATAGAAGCTCACCTCGGTCAGCCTGACGGACAACTCCTCGGCAGCGTGAACATCGAAGTCAACGGCAGCTGGCTCGCATTCAGTGAAAAGGTCATCGAACTCAAGGACATCAACTCCCGCGCCGACGTTTATCTCGTCTTCAAAAACGAGCAAAGCCGCGGCGGCTTGATGAACGTCGATTCGGTCGAGTTTCAGAAGTGAACGGCGGCAGTGGCACTTGTGGCACTATCGAATTCGGGTGCCACTGGCGACAGCCAGTGCGAACGAAGCAGTTGATTTCGATCCGAACTTGACCGTTTTACGCTTTCGCGTTTGCGTCGGAAACAGCCGAAGTAGGACACGTTCAAAGTCCGGAGGCATTCGATCGTGAAGCACACTAGGCGGGGCCAGACGTGTCGGCCGACGAGCAATGTTTGCGGAATTCAATTAGCAAGCTCGTTTCGTCAGCGTCATGCCGTTTATCGAGAAACGCCGTTGCGACTTGGATTGGGAACTGTGGCAGACAAATGGACGCGTCGGCGAGCAAGTATGTTTTCCCCTGCAGTCGAAAAACTTCGAGTTTCTCTTCATGCCAGCGCCAGATTTCGGGCACACCGAACTCGGCATAGATGGGCATCCTAACGGTGGAAATCGAAGTCACATCCACTTCGATAACAAGGTCCGGAGGTGGATCCGTCGCAGCGTCGTACGAATCGGTTTGTCGAACTGCGGCTTCATTTTGGATGTAAAAGCACTCGTCCGGTTCCAGCCCTCGGTCAACCAGTTCGTGCTTCATGGTTGTCGAGCCACCACTCGATATAGGAATGGCTCGAATCTCAGTCCATACGCAAACAAAACGAGCCAAAAGGGCTCCGATGCGTTCATGAAGTCTGCCTGGCGACATGAGAAACAACCTCCCTCGATCAAACGTCATGTAGACGTGGCGGTTGGAATCCTCCTCGCGCAGACTAAGGTACGTTTGCCATGACACTCCGCTTAAGACAACTACCGAGTCGGTAAGCTTTGTGTGACTACTTAAGACGGTACTCAACATAAACTCCATCGTGATCGCGGATGACTACACCTGACCGTTGATTATACGCTCATTGGCTGACGATTTTGCTTTTCATTGCATTTTCGGCGTGCGAAAAACTGATGTAGAACTATTGCTACTCGAACGGCGGGGGAGCACGGTTGATTTCGAGTCGCATCGCTTGTCGGATCGAAAGCACGTGCAGAAATATGGCGAGAGGAGCGTAGAAACTTGGTATCCAAATCACAGGCCAAGTTCCAAATGCTACAAATGGTTCACCTGGCCAGTTGAGATGCAGCGGACCTGGCGTCGAAGTGATCACGGTTACGATCGTGTTGATAAGAACAAGTAAGCCTAGCAAATTCCAAACGATGATCCCTCGCTTGCCGATCCATCGGAAACACACCGCAATCGCGACAAAGGGCGCGGTAAAGCCTACAAAAATATCCAAGTTGCGGCCCTCAAAGGTCACTTGCACGGGCGCATCACCCTCGATAAACAATCGATAAAAAAGATATTCGACCACGATTCGAAACGATTGAAACGCAATGGGTTGCCAAATCGGAATCGCTCTGGCTATCTCCGAAAAGCCCCCGGATCGACTCACCGCAATCAAAATCGCCAGCGCAGTCACAGGCAGCAACGGTTCCAAAGGCGGATGAGACGAGGTCGCTCGGAGCAAACCACTGTACGCCAATGTTGCGGTGAACATTTGCCAGAGTGCAATGCCGAGCGCTGAACCGATTACGATGCGATTCCGAATACCACTAGTGTATCCAAGTTGATGTGACGCTTGCCAGAATACGACCCCGATCGACACGATCAAAACGCCCGAAAGGCAAAGAAATAATTCGATCGTTAACGGTTCAATCGTCATGATTTTCCTCAAATCTAACGCGATCAGAACTTCACCGACTGGCTAGCAACTCTAGAAATTCGGTAACCAGAGCGGGATTTGCGATTAGAGGATGATTCCGCTTTTTCTCTGCGTCTCTTCAACTCAGCGTCTCTTCAACTCAGCGTCTCTGCGTTTAATTTCAACTGCCTGGGTAGCGAGAAAGTTAGAAAATTTGACGCAAAGTATTACTTCTGTTCAATCCTCAGAGTTTTGGAGCGGGAAACGGATTGTTTTGAGCCATGCTCTTTGCCCAAATTTTTTGCGGAGTCGCAAGTATGAAGTCGTCCATAGGAAGTGGTTCGCACAATGGAAATTCCCGTTTCAAGCTTGAGCCAATCGGAAAGCTCCCTGTTATACAGCGACATCTCTCGCGTGCGCGCCTCTGTCGGTATTTTCATGGTCGGTAGACCTGCCACGAATCCTTCTGCATACGAGGCTCCGCGTCCCTTGGCGTAGCCGCCAAACTGCTTAATCGCTTGGGACGTAATGGTCGCGTGCAATTCTCGATACAATTCCAAAGCGTCGCGGACGTCTTGCAACGCACCATAAAAATGTACCGTTGCATGCCGGCCAGCGCCACCCGTTTCAGAAAAGTTGCCGATCGGAAACACATTCTCGGCAATGTAGCATCCTAAACTCGATTCCCATCCGCAAGTGCGTGAGCCATTCAAGTTGCAACTCAAGCGGGCGAACTTCGTCGGTTCGACCCCTTCCAATAAATCCGCTTTGCTCAAACTATAGCGTTCCATAATCGACTGCATCGCCCGCAGCGCGCTGTGGCGTTCGCCTTCCGTGCTAGCCAAATCCTGAGCCGTGCGATCAATGGCGCGCAATCTCTTCAGTACCTTTTCAACTTCTTCACTTTGCTTGGGCTGCTGAACATCCAGCCGAAGATTGATTGCGGGCGAGCGCCAAACCGCTTCTACTTCGAAGGCTGCATCGACACTCGGGTTCCAAGTGTCATAAATGCAGTGGTCGACAACTGCCGTTAGATGGCTCTTGCGCCATGACCGGCAACGCACAACAAGCGGCCCAGGCGGAAGTGTGCTCCACGAGAACAAGTTGATTCGGACAAAGCCGAGCCTCTCCAGGTATTCGTTGGCTACTTCAGAACTGATACCGTCGCGAGGCGACCTATCATGCGCGACAAAAAGGTCGTCATAGATTTCGCGATAGGGTTTACCCGACGCAATAGCAATTGCGCGGGTCACACAATCGCTAGCGTAGCCGCTAAAGCCCGCTGCGATTCTTCCCCCATCATGCCACTCAAAATTCAACGTTGCATCGATCGAGTGTTCTAAATTACTCAATTCGCACCTCGAGTTAGTTTTGGTCGCAGTTCTCGACGCATGGCGAGATCCGCTGTCGGTACGTGAACTCTTAATTTAGTGCCTATTAGCGGCCTTAAGGGACAGTGCGAAAAACTGAGTTGTAAATACTCAGCGAATGAGAAAACCGGCTTGCGTTTACGTTGCGAAATGGCACTGCCTTACAGTTACTTCGCCATCGACTACTCAGCCGGTTCAACCATGATGTCGTGCATCTGCTGCGTCACCATCGGCATGAAAATGATGCCCGAATAATGATTGGCGAGCATTTCGACGTGATGCGACGCGTCTAGATGTGCGGCTTCCACGAGTAACTGGGTACTCTTTGGAGGAACGACGTCATCGTACTTGCCAGAAAACAACCAAGTGCGGTTGGGATCGAAACGATGCGCGAGTCGCAGTGGTTCGATGGTGTTCAGCATCTTGCGAACATTGTCTTCGCTCAAGCCCGTTTTCATCAATTCGGCGCGAACCTTTTCGGCGTCCTTCTTGCCTGACATCAAGGTACCGTACAGATCGCCACCAGCCAGCAACACGAACACGCGATGGTAGCCATGATCCAAACCAGCCGCGGTTGCAGTCACAAAGCCACCCAAGCTGGTTCCTTGCAGGGAGATTCTTGATTCATCGATCAAGGGCATGACCGCCACGGCATCTTTG
>JBBRJI010000604.1:0-4132 GCA_038219625.1 Pirellulales bacterium
GATCTTGCGCAACTAGCGCTGGAGCCTCGTGATCCAGTGGCGTGGTTGTTTAAGACGGTTCGGCGTAAAGCCATTAACCAAGTTCGATCCGAAAACCGGCGTTCCAAATACCAGCAACTTGCAGCCGAACAACGTGAGCCGTGGTTTATAAGTGATCCAGCCTCAAGCATGGGATCAAACGAAATTGAGTCGCTGCTTGCCGAACTCGACACGTTGGAGCGCGAGATCGTAGTGGCCCGTATTTGGGGCGAATTGTCGTTCGAACAAATCGCGGAACTAGTAGATCGCTCAATGAGTTTTGTTTATCGGAGTTACCAACAGACACTACGCGACCTTGAAAAAAAAATCGACACTCAAGTAAGAAAACTGAGTTAGCAAACATGAATGAACCTTACGACCCATTTGACGAATTGCATTTTGATGGCGACCAGAGCAGTAGACTTACGGGTTTTAGTGAAATGGAGCGGCGATTAAGGCAATTCCAACCGCGCCCGCCGCAGATAGATTTTGTGGCGATCGAGCAGGTGGCCAGTTGCACGGTTGCGGCCAGTTGCACGGTTGCGGCCAGTTGCACGGTTAAGCCTGTGTCCGCTGCTTTGACACTCATTCAGGGCGTTGGAACGGTTTCCTCGTCGCGGTTCGCCGGGACGATCGCTTCCTCGTGGATATGCGGCGCCGTCGTCGGTGCAGCCTGCGTCTTCTTCTTTATGTCCAGTCAAAAGCAGCCAATGCTTGACAAAGATAGCAGCGCGTCGAGTGACCTCAATCAGGACTCGGATCATCAGCTTGCTGAGATCCCACAGCCAATAAAGTCTGGCGTAGAAATGGATAGTGTCGAACGTCAAACAAGTACGGTGGCAGGGCAAATGGACTTGCGTTCAGGAACGGATGTTGTCGACAGCACGATACGATGGCGAGGGCGCTACGTTAAGACGAACGAAATGCTGAGTCATCGTGGATCGATTCGAGAATTGGGGAGTTCCGTAGCTGTTACGGCAGATTCGACGTCCGATTCGGACTCTGTCTCCAATTTGCTCCTATCCCAGTTCTCACCTCCCCAGCCAGTGACTCAAGCAGAATTGATGCGAGAGTTGCTGAATCCCTCGAAGGATACTGTTCATTAAGCATCCCTATTGCTTTGTTACAGCTTGAATTTAAAGTCCGTTTAAAAGGTGGCCTGGGCGTCTCGCCCATGAAATCACGGGCGAGACGCCCGTGCCACGCAAGCACCAACCCCAATTTTTAGTCGTCACAAAGCACTAGTTCATCTCCGTTCTTAACGAGGTCACGATCCGTGAAACGTATTTTCCTTTTCTTGTTCCGCTGCAGCGTCGTAGTTGCATCATGTTTTGTGTGCTTTCATTCGGTTCAGGCTGACGAGCCCAATCGAGAGGGGGATTGGATCGTCCAACGGGACGAACAACTTGGAATCATGGTCTATACGCTGGAGATGGTTGTTTCTCCCAAGGCAGAAGCCCGACCAGCGCTTAAGCATAGTCTGATTCCCGACGACTTTGATTTGCGGGATGGAAACGCTGCCATATTCTACCTCAAGGCAATGGGTTTTTTAGAACAGAATAACGCTCGGGATCTGCTGAGCGACGCCTTGAAAAAGATGAGGAAACTCGGGGAAGAAAAAGGGGACGACGCGAACGATGTGCCACCCTATTCGTGGTTGGAAATGCCGCTCAAGCAGTTGCCGCTCGAGGAAGTAAAGCAGTATCTGCAATTGACGAGTTTTCAGCCGAGGGATCTGGCCGAAGCGGCTCGCCGACGTTCGTTTTCCTTGGATAGA
Source organism: Pirellulales bacterium (assembly GCA_038219625.1). GTDB lineage: Bacteria > Planctomycetota > Planctomycetia > Pirellulales > Pirellulaceae > JBKCUI01. The sequence goes on from JBBRJI010000604.1 coordinate 1,796, forward strand.
AATGTGAGGCAGGATCCCAATCCAGTTGGTGTCTTGCTTCCGGAAATCCAAACCATGCGGGATTTGGCTCGAACTCAGAGTCTGCGATGCCGTGTCGCGATTGCGGAGGGCAGGGTCGAAGACGCTTTGGCCATTCTGGGACAGCAATATGCAATGGCCAAGCATCTCGGAACCGATGAATTTTTGGTTTCGAATCTTGTTGGGGCAGCAGTTGCCACCATAGCTTATCGAGACGCGTTGCAGTTGTTGCAATACCCTACGACCCCCAATTTGTATTGGGCGTTCGCTTCGCTTCCGTATCCAATAGTCGACCTCCGCAAATCTCTTGCGTACGAACGGCAATTTCTTTTCGAACAAGTGAAAGTGTTGCGAGAAGTCGACGACGACCCAAGGAATGCGGGCTATTGGCAAGATTTCATTGATCGTATGCTGCCCCAAATCGATGGTCTTGATTTCATGCTTGAAGGCAGGCTGCCGAAGGATGCCGAAGGTTCTCGTGCGGTAGTGGTCGCGACCATTGCGGCAGGCTACCCTGGAGCAAAGCGATATCTCATCGAGGAGATAGGAATGAATCGGGATAAGGTAGACGGCTACACAACCGCTCAAACATTCTTTCTTGCAGTGAAACGATTCTACGAACAGACTCGAGATAACCAAGTCAAATGGAATAACGTTCCATTCGCTCAAGCGAGTGTAAACAGTCAGTACAAAAGCCTCGACGAAGGTATGCGGGCCGATAGCCAGCGGATCGGATGGTGTAGCGTGCCGACCACAACGTTCTTAGCTTCCTTCAGTGCCGTACGAACCGCCCAAAGCCGTACCCAACAAACCATCACGATGCTGCAGACCGTGGAAGCCATTCGCATGCACGGCGCTCAAAGTGGCGGTAAATTACCTGATTCACTTCAGAGTCTTTCTATTCCTGTTCCGGCTGACCCGTTTACAGGCAAGCCACTTTTGTACGAATTGAGTGGTGACAAAGCCATTATCACCGGACATCGCATGCCTGGAATTCAGTACCGAATAGTCCTTAGATTTGCCAGTTAACCGTACTAGGAGCACGCATAATGAAATGTTTCCAAGCTGTTTTAGTCACCATCTTAGTCATCGCGGCTAACACATCTTCCGTAATCGCAGACGACGCGGCGATTGCCAAGCAGTTCGTAAACGCGACGACAATCGTCATCGCCAAAATCGATTCCAGCCGGATTGGTCTGCCTGATTCGTTAACCAAGAATCTGACTGACGACAAGAACCAAATACTTCAACGCGGTGCCAAGCCAATTATCTTGGCGCAACAAGAGTTTGTCAGAGCGTTGAACGGGGAGAGTGTTTTTATCGCAGTCGACATCCCTTTTTCTGCGGCACAATCTCCGGTACGATTGTTTGTACGCAACAAGCCCGAGCTCGATCAAAAGAAACTGTTCGAACAGCTCTCTCGCTTCCAATTCACAAAACCGGTCGTTCAAAGGGACTATCTTTGCTTTTCGATGATTCAATCGACTGAGTCATCGAGCAAGATCGCGATCACCGATAGCATCATGGCAACTGCTCGTCCCGATTTGCAAACGGCGATGCAGTCCGTGGACGCGTTTCCTGTAAAGATCCTTGTCTTACCTCCTGACTACCTTTGGAAGACTTTTCGCGACTTGATGCCGACAATCCCAAACAAGTTCGGGGGCGGTCCAAGTACGCTGTTAACCGAAGGGGTGCGTTGGACGGCCATTGGAATCGATCCACCGAACTTACGACTCCAAGCAATCACCCAATCCATGTCCGCAGAGGCGGCGTCGGCGACGGCATCGCACCTCCCTAAGTTGCTAGAAGCGTTAGTAGGTCAATCGCGATTGCCATTGGCAAAGAGCGGCATGAAGCAACTGCTACCATTGGTAAAGCCAGTGGTATCGGGAGATCGAATGACGATCTCGATCAGCGGGTTGCCAGAACTAGACCAGAGTGTCGCATTCCTTTCGAGTGCCATGGAACAAATACTTGGTCCCTTCACGAGTCAAACGAAGCTGGACCGCTTCAAGCAGATCGGATTGGCGATTCACAACCACGAAAGTGCCTACAAAGTTCTGCCTCCTTCGAAGGAAGGACGCGATGCCGATGGCAAGAGCAACCTCAGTTGGCGAGTTCATATACTGCCATTCGTCGGAGAAGGAGAATTGGAGTTGTACAAGCAGTTTCGGTTAAAGGAACCGTGGAACAGCGAGCACAATTTGACACTTCTAGGCAGGATGCCCGACATTTTCAAAGGCTCTGCTTTTGGGTTGGACGCTTACAGCGACCTCAAGCCCGGCTATACAACTTTTCTGGCTCCGGTCGGTGACGATA
>JBBRJI010000605.1:0-4128 GCA_038219625.1 Pirellulales bacterium
GGGCGTGGACTTGGCCGACGAGTTCCGGCCCGAAGTGATCTTGCTTGATATTGGATTACCGAAGCTGAATGGGCACGAAGCGTGTCGCCGTATCCGCAAACAGTCGTGGGGCAAAGGTGTCGTGCTGATCGCCGTGACGGGTTGGGGGCAAGTCGAGGACCGCCGCCTTTCACAAGAAGCCGGATTCGATCACCACTTGGTCAAGCCGGTGGACCCAAAAGTTCTGATGACGATACTGGCCGGGATTCAAGTCGAAAATCAGTGATAGCAGATTCTCACTGCCAACTGTGATTGTGCCAGCAATTTCGTAAGAAGAAACTCTACCCGCGAACCTGATTTAATTCCGTGCATTGCAAAATGTGAAACACTGATGAAGATTCACATGACTAGTAAATGGCCTAAATTCTGGGGTGATTGCAAGAGTCGTTTGTCGGCAATTGGACGAGCGGATGAGCTTGCTACTTGCGCCGAATGAAATGGCGCGAGAAAACGAAAGCGCCTTTGTTTGCCACTCAACTATAGCTTGACACCCTCGGTTTTCTCGCTTTACATTTTTCGCAACACAGGAGAACCGACCGACGATACGACCGACTTCGAATGAACAGTTCGAAGCAAGCGAAGTTTTTTGTGCATGCTGTGCAGCACTTGCACAGTAGTCAATCGAACACTCTTTCGCTCGGCTTTATCGTAAGCGTCGCCAGTACCGCAAGATCGCGCAGGTCTTTTTTCAGATCGTCCATTCCGATCTGGGCGAGCGATTCACCGAGAATTGAAATCAGCCGATTCGTTTCGCTGCGAGTTTCGCGAGCCGCGAAATTATCCATTCCAGTTTGCAGAGAAATACCGGGAAGTCTGGGCGCATGAATTGCAAACGGTAATCCATAGCAGAACTCATCGAGAATTTTGTGAGCCAATAAAAAGATTGGCCCCATACTCGCACGAAGCTTCCGTTGCGATTTTGTAAACCTTGCTAGGACTACCGCTGATAGATGGGCAGTAGACCTTGATCCAGTTGCAGCATGATCAAGTTGCACGCGGTGATGTACACGGGGCTGATTTGGCCTTTCCAGGAACCGTCGCTTTCTTGTTCCGAGACGATGCGGTCGTACAAACGATCGCGGAAAGGCAACCACTGCTCGTCACCTTGTCGATAGACGACTTGGCTGTAATACAGATACGTGTAATGCCAGTGTCCGAAGGCAGCGTTCTCGTTGCTCAGCTCATGCAAGTTTTCGCGGGCGTGCTTGAGCATGGCTGGGACATGTTCGCCATCGTAATCGCCCGCGTTGTAGAGTGCGGCCAAGGCTGCGGCGGTAATAGCGGGACGCGAGGTACCCATCTGTTTGCTGGAGTAGCTGATCCCGCCGTCATCGTTCTGGCATTTGTAAATGTAGGCTTTGGCTTTATCGATCACCTCGGCAGGCACACCGATGCCCGCGTTGCGACAACCGCGAAGACCTTGGACTTGCGTAATCGTCGTGGAGCCCTCGTCATAGTTTGCTCCATCTTTGGCGCTCATGTATCCCCAACCACCTTCGGTCGTTTGCGCCTTGGAGCAAAAATCGACTGCGCGATTGAGGACATCGATCAACTCTTTGCGTCGATCCTCGTAACCCTCTTCGCCGAGCACTTGGCTGAGCAGCAGCATCGAGAAACCGTGGCCGTAGGTGTAACGATTATCGCTTTCGGGATCTCCGATCAGGCCGTTGTTGCGGCACTTGCTAATTAAGTAGTCAGTGCAGCGCGCGATGTGTTTTGCATAAGGTCCTTGGGTCGTGGTCGAGCCGGAACCAACAAGTGCTGTTCCAGCGAGCGCGGCCATTGCAACTGGATACACCGGAGTGCTCCACTGGCCACGCGAAGATTGATGTTGTGCGAGCCAATCGAGGCCCGCGCGAATCGCTTGTTTCCACTGCGGATTCTCAGCCGCCGGAGCATACTCGGTCGCTGAAACGCGACCAGGTGCGAGCGGGCCGCAGGCGAGGGCGGAACTAGCCAGCGTCGCTTGTCTCAGCCATGCACGTCGATTTGTCGAATTCACAGATTGACTCCGGTGCTTAATTGTGACTAAATCCGAACGGAACCATCTTCACGCGTCCGACCGGATTCTTGATAAATTTGCGATAGCACTCGGGGCACAGATCAAATTGTTTACGCTCGAACACGATCGATTCGCAATCGTCACCAAACTCTTCTTCCAGTCGCTCGAGCGTATGGTCCATCTCGAGTAAGCAATCATGTTCGTCGTCGGCGGACTCTTGAGGCGTCGGTTCGATCGTGGCTTCGATTTCCATTTTGACAACGTAGCGCATCGATTCGCTCGCGGAAATAGGTCGACTGCATCGGTCACAACTGTAATGGATCATCGTCGGTCGAACTCCGGAGAGAAGTTAGTTGAATGAACTAGGCAGCGAGAACCACTGATGAAAAAAGAGTGCACTGAAAAGACGCTTCAATCCCGATCGGCCACAGGTATTCTGCATGCAGTTGTTTTGCATACGGCAACTCCGCGAACAGAGACATTGTATGCAGAGATTTTGCATGAAGCGATGCTCGGCAGGTTCCATCCTAATGCGAGCCACCGGAGGATTGCAAGCCTCGAACAAAAATGTTCTTGCCATAACTTTGGATCGCCGACGCTTGTCAAAGCAAACTTATCGGCACTTCGCAATCACATCCACAGTCCAGCTAGAAACAATCCGCAAGCTGCTGTGCCGCAAACCGCTTTTCCAACTGTGCCCAACAGCCGTCCCCAGAACGCGGCGCCGCCAATTTCAATACTGTCATTCCAATCCTTTCCAGCCCATCGTTCGCCGAGCATCGCGCCCACGAACGCACCGGTCGCGCCGAGCAAAAGTGACGCGATGACGTTTCCAACAATTGGCACAACCGAGCCAAAAAAGAGACCCACTATCGCTCCTATGATCGAGCCGACAATGGACAGCGCGACGCCACGTTTGCTGCCGCCCAGTCGACTGGCTCCCACAGCGCTGGCGGCGAATTCAAGGGCTTCGCCGATTATCGCCACGACCAAAATAGCGAGAGCCATGTAAACGCTGAGACTCCAGAAACGGGAGTCTGGAACCCACCAGAAACAACCGGCTGCGGTCGCTACAATCACCCAGTTCCCGGGGAGCCCCAGGATGTTCGCTGCCCAAGCTCCAATGGCAAGCAGGCTGAGCAGTAAGGCGATGGTGATGTCAAGCATTACGTTGGTTTCAAATTGGTTTCAAATTGGTTCCTGATCTAGTTCCCGATCTGGTTCCTGATCGCACGCAAAGTAGGCAGCATTAGTTGTTCGTCAGATCGTATTGTTTATTGTGCCGACGGTTCGCTAATGCGAAACCCCGAGGGCGAATCGAAAGCTGGCTGAGCTGAAATCGAGTTCTAGGCGGGCGGAGAAATTCTGCGAAATAATGCCACGGGCGATCGGCTGCATGCTTGCTGGTTTCTAGGCTGCGGGGCGGATAGAATGGCGAGGGCCGTTCGGTACCATCAATCATCGAATAGAGGATTTTGGAGCAAAACTGATGTCGGAAGGTGCGCTTGAATGCAACGTACTCGTGCTTAATCGATTCTATATGGCCATCCGCGTGGTCAACGTTCGACGCGCGATGACTCTTCTGTATCGTGGGTGTGCGGAGGTGATCACGATCGACGCGGGGGTCTACAACAGCTTCGAATTTGATGCCTGGTGCGAACTGTCCCAATTGCTGTCACTCGAAAAGCAACCGGACGAAGATTACATTCAAACAGTGCAGTTTGATTTGCAAGTTCCGCGGATCTTGCGGCTGACGCGCTATGATCGCTTGCCTAAGTGTACTGTGCGTTTCAATCGCAAAAATTTATTTGCCCGCGACGACCATCGCTGTCAGTACTGCGGCCAGATGCGACCGCATAGCCAATTGAGTCTCGATCATGTGGTGCCTCGTTCGCTAGGTGGAAAGACGACGTGGGAGAATATCGTTTGCAGTTGCATGCAGTGCAATTCTCGCAAGGGCGGACGTACGCCGAGCCAAGCGGGTATGAAGCTGCTGAAACAACCTGCCAAACCGCATAGCAATCCGGCGATGGTCATGCCACTCGAAGATCCACGCTATGCAAGTTGGCGATCGTTCGTGCAAGTGA
>JBBRJI010000606.1:0-4116 GCA_038219625.1 Pirellulales bacterium
CAATAAGTTACACAAAGGGCACCCATGCCTCGAATCCTTGCGTAAGCGTCCGCCGCAAAGCCAGCGCAGTCCTCGCGAGTGCAGCCGACCACATTGATGGGACTCTCTTCCAGCATACTATAAAAGTTGAGTATGTAATCACCAGGGATCCCAAAGCAATCCCGGATTCCGTAGTCCTGAAGGCGATTGATTAAGTATTGCCCAATCGACACATCCAACTGGTTGGGGCGTTGGCCAATGGTGTTGCGGCTGTCGGTCTTTTTGCCGATGGAGCTAAGCGCGTGGCTCATAGGAGTTCCGTATTAGTGAAATGCGCCGAAGGAGACTTTTTGGAGGATTGCGTCATTGTATGCAGCAACGCAAGTCTGTGGGTGTCGCCTTCCGAACAACCGTTACAAACGGGACAGTTTCCGTATTGCAAACAGCTTCGTTACGCTCGCAGGCCCACGTCCACCAAATCGGCAAGCTAGGATTTTCTACGGGTATTTTACCTGCCGAATGTCTCTCGCCCGTACTTTCATCCGCGCGCCAATAGACTTGCACCTGAAATGTCGAAGATCAATCAAGCACCCATTCGAATAGCAGACCTCTCCGAATCGGTATACGTTCCGCGTGTTTCCGACCAACCGTCCATCGAGGTTTGTTCGCCCGCTTCCGAGCGCCACACCACGGTTTTGGATAAGCACGAGTCTCCGTACGTTTGGAACAAGAAACCTGGTGCTCTCGATGACCCGATTGCCGACAACTTTGAGGATGTACTTGCAAGTCCAATGGGCCTTCAGTCCCCGACGACAACGCGAATTTGGGGATTGGACTTCCACGCCGTCGATATGGAGCAGACGCTCGACTACTTGGAGCAAGTCATTTACCAACGTCAGCCTAGCTATGCGGTCACCGCCAACTTAAATTACGCAATGCTCTGCGCCAAGAATTCGCGGTTAGCTGCTTTCACCAAGAATTCTGCTTTAACGTTGTGCGATGGAATGCCAATCCTATGGCGAAGCAAACTCAATGAAACCAAGCTGCCCGAACGCGTGGCAGGCTCCGATTTGATTTATCGATTGGCGGAACGATGTTCCAAAAGAAAACTGCGAGTGTATTTCTACGGTGCCTCGGAAGGGATCGCAGAACTGGCGGCCAAGACACTAAAGAGCCTCTACCCGAGACTGTTGGTCGCAGGGGTCCAATGCCCACCGTTTCGAGCGTGCAGTTCCGATGAGCTTCGGAACCAAATCGCCCGGATCAAGCAATCCAAACCCGATCTGCTATTGGTCGCACTGGGACAACCCAAAGGGGAGTACTGGATCGAAGATCATCTCGAGGAGCTTGGAGTTCCACTCACGATTCAGTTGGGGGCCTCGTTTGATTTCGTAGCAGGGAATGCGGCCCGAGCTCCTAAGCTCGTTCAGAAGATAGGAATGGAATGGCTGTATCGAACTCTCAAAGATCCACAGCGATTGGCCCCTCGGTATTTCGCCAATTTCCTGTTTTTGGTCAAAATTCTACGACAGGAAATGATCGAAAAACTGTCCTAGGCGAGACCGACATCCGTTCTAGAGTGATGGTAAACATCCCCCGAGTAAACTCGGGGGCATTTGCATGCCGTCGGCTGATAATTCTGGGGTCCTCGTTCCTGCTGGAACTGGTTCCAAGTTTTCCGCCGGGGGTTGCTGGCCAAAACTTGCCCCGACCACACACAGGATGAAAACGCCAAGAATGCCGACACTAAGTCTTGCAAGCAAAAGGCCCCCCCCGATCCTTTGAAACTTCATTTTATCATTTCCCTTGATTAAATTGTCGTCCGATCTTTCCGAAGCTGAATTCTCACCAATTCTGCAACGACTGCCAAGCCGCAAACACCGCCAAGCCACAAACACCGCCAAGCCACAAACACCGCCAAGCAGGGATGGTCGGCCATGCAAGGATGGATGGAAAAAAGCGGATTGCACCAAAGGGTGTTTGATCGGAATCAGGGGCTCGCTTTCAGACTTTGCAAAGTCCTAAAGAGTCTAAGGTGCTGTTTTTTTCGATTTCGCAATTTATTCTGGAACTTGTCGAGGGTATAACAGAGATGGCCATTAATACAATTTTCGCTTGGGGCCGATCATGAGTCGTTGTCGATTTGTTTGCCTGAATTCTCTTTTGTTGCTAGTTCTTGTTACGGTGACGGTTCTGTCCGGCTTATCTCAGGTAAATGCACAAAATAAGCGAACCGTACTGGACACAGTCCGCGCTATGGACGCCCCATTGGAAAAAGACTTGGAATGGGTAACGGCTTTTCTCGAGGAGAGAGTTGCTGAAAACAGCAATGACTCGTTAGCAAACTGCGTTCTCGCGATCACCCAATTTCGATCGCGGGAATTTGAAAATGCACTCAAATCGTTTGAGCGTGCGAACTCTGGGGATACCGCCAAGGTAACGCGGGCTACGAATGGAAAATTCCAATTGCTCTGCTCGATCAACATGGAGGACGGACCTACTGCAAACAAGCTGTTTCAAGATTTATTGAACGCTTGTCAAAGAGAATCCGCGCCGTTTGAATTGCGAAAGTCATTCTGTGAATGGATGGGGGAAATCATCGGAGGATTGGATTCCCCCGAAGCCCAGTCGCCCATTGAGCTTGAGCACCTTGCGAAAGCCAAAAAGTCGCTCCTCGGAATCGCAGAAATAAAACTCAGTCAAGCATTTGAGAACCAGTACTCGCGTTCGCATGCTAGAGCGACTGAAATCAAGAAAATGCTTCATCGGTACGAAGAACTGGGTGATGCGGGTATGCAGGACTTGGAACGAACCATGTCGGCCGAATTGGAGAGGCTGGAACAAATACTTACTGCGGCTGTCAAGGAATCACGGGAGTTGTCCAGCGAGAATCAAGCGATTGCAAAAACCTTGCGGCTCGAAATCGCTGGCATTCGAGAACAGATTCGTAAAATCGAAGTTGCTTTTGCAAGCAACGGTCCAGGAATGCCTAGGCCGGTTTTTCCGCCTCCGGGCCCACCGATCCCCCCCAATCGCAACTCCATTTATGTGGAATCGACGCGAATTTCTTTGGTAACTCAATACGTCAATAATCAGCCGGTCACGCGACAGATCTTAGAACGCCGCGACTATCGCGACATCGAAGCGGAACGAGAATCCGTCTTCCAAACCCAATGGAGCTTTTATCAATCGCAGTTGAACAACTATAACCTGCAGTTGGCTTTGTTTAGCCAGTACCAAAAGAGTTTAGCGGAGTGGAGGCGAAGCGAAGAGCAACGTCGCAAACAACTGGCCGACGAGCGCAAGGAATTTGAAAATCAGATTGCTCAAATCAAAATCAAGTTGGATGAAATTGAAGACGTCAAAAAGGATAATGCGGGCGGGAACGCCGATTTGCGCAAAACGGTTGTGCAGCTCAAGTCAGAACTCGCGACGGTACATTTGGTGTTAAATGCCGCCAAGACTGGCAAACCGCACCTCGCGCTTCGTCCAAGCTCAATTGACCCTTGGTTGATTACCGAAGAAAAAAATCGGCTCTTGAAACTCTTTGCGGGCAAGGCATAGCGTTTAGAATCGCTCGATCAATTAGTGTTGTAGCGAAACTCGCCAAGAGTTTCGGTGCCCGCTAATTCCGAAAGTCTTGACGACCTCCGCTACGGGAAAATCGGACAGTAATTGATCGAACAGTGCTTAGGTTCTGGCTTTCGGATAAGAGCCTAAGAAGTCTAGTCTTAGTGCTGTCTTAGCGAGTGAATGCAAAGCGGCACCTACATTGGGTTGCGATTCGTGCCCCTCTAACTCCACGAAAAAGAAGTACTCGTTGGATTTGCCAGGCACCGGAAAGGATTCGATCCAGGTCAAGTTCAAACCATTGTCTCGAAACAGGACCATAACATTCGCCAGAGCTCCAGGTTGGTGAGGTACTTGGAACATGAGCGAAGTCTTGTCGTCCCCTGTGGCCGCAACTTTTTCATCCCCAATTATCACGAACCTGGTGACGTTATTTTTATTGTCTTCGATAGACTCTGCGACGATGTCCAGGCCATAATGAATGCCGGCTTCTCGCGATGCCACGGCGGCCGCGTAGGGGGTTGTCGACGCGATTTTGGCCGCTATCGACGTGCTCGCCACTTCGAC
>JBBRJI010000607.1:0-4114 GCA_038219625.1 Pirellulales bacterium
GTGGAATCGACGTTGCTGCGTTCCAATGATTTGACCTTGAATTCGAAAACCATGTCTGCGCTCGAAACGGACGCAATGAATCGCACGCTACTGTTGCAAGCGAATCAAGTAGTCCCAGCCGATGAGCTGGAAACGACACAACCGTTTGTTCGAATGCAAAGGGCCATGCGATTGCCTAATCTCGTAACCAATCAATCCAATGTCTTCGCAGTTTGGGTTACGGTCAGCTTGTACGAATACGATCCGATCACGGGTTTTGGCAATGAGTACATCGGCGAGAATGGTTTGCCCGAGCGAGAAAAACAGTTTTTCATGATCGACCGAACGATTCCTGTGGGTTACAAGCCTGGCGAGAATCTCAATACAGAACGCACGATTCTTCTTCAACGCAGGCTGCCATAAAGGATCGTATCTATGAACACCAACACTTACTCGAAGAATCATTGTCATTTCCGACGCCGGTCTGCGTTGACGCTGATTGAGGTGATGATCGCGACCACGATAACCTTGCTGATGATGTTAGCACTGGCACAGGGATTCAAAACGCTCAGTCAAACGATTAGTGAGGGGCGTTCTATGTTGACGCTGAGCGATCAGCTTCGTGGGCTCAGCGCATTGCTGCGAAGTGACTTAGAGGGTTGCACCACGACCAGCGATACGCCGCAGTCCGTGTTGGCAGCGGCTGGTTACTTTAAGTATTACGATGGCCCAATATCCGATGCAACCGCGACGCTCTTCAATCATCTGCCGGCCCCAACGACGGTTGAGAACCGTTTGTCGGCGAGCCGTTGGGGAGATATTGATGACATCCTAATGTGCACCGTGAAAGCGAAACCCGGGCAGGTATTTCGCGGCAAAGTGCCGTGGGCACTGTTGATTATTGACAGGATGAATTACGAGCGTTTCGAGAAGCCAGTTCCAGATCCAAGTTGGACTCCGTCTACGACAACCATCGGACCTGATTGGGGCGGTTGGGCGGATGCATGGAGCAAGAATGTAACGATCTCCTCAGAATATGCAGAGATCGTTTGGTTCATGCTGCCCCTGAACGAATTCAATACCATTGACCCAAGTAACCCGGATAACGCGGTGATCGACGTCGCACCTGGAGTCGATCTCAACAATGACGGTATCCCGGATACCGATGGTATGCCAGACCGGATTGCATTGTGCAGACGCGTACTCCTGATCCGACCCGATCTCAATATTGCTGCCCCTACCGCACTCTTTACGAGTGGCGCAGTATCCGCTGGAGACTATTTAAGCATGCAGCCACTCGTTCCCTCTTTAGGAACCCCGAACACCTTTCGATTCATGATGCAGTACCCTTATCAGCGTTGTGACTTGAGTGTTCGACCCTATACGATAACCGACGCGGCTGGCACGTTTCACACTAACAAATGCAATTCCATTGAGGATTTGCAACTCCCGGAAAATCGATTTGCACACTACGGATTCCCAATTGGGAGCAGTGGAACGACCCTTCCTCAGTTGGCCCTTAGCACGGAAAGCGGTGCGACTCAATACCTTGCGTTGACCAATCCTGCCTTCGAGAATATCGGGCTCACGATCAATGCGACACTTCGAGATCGGGGATTCTTGCCGTCTTGCTTCATGCGAACGAAGCCAGTTTTTCTTGCCGCGGGCGGCTATAGCATTGTTCCGTTGTTGGAAGAGATTGTTGCGTCCAATGTGGTCGGCTTTGATTTAAAGGGATACGATACCTCGGTAAAGCAGCTTGGCCATCCAGGTGCAGACGGTATCTGGGGAAACGATGGGACACTTGCTCAGTCCGGTTGGGCGGGCACGGATGATCAATCCCTATCACCATCCGACCCTGGCTATGCTTTGCAACTCGATCTTATCAACTCTTACTACCCAACGTTGCCTAATATACATGAGCGGCAATCGGGGACGGGTGCCTACGTTGATGTAGGTTGGGGAAGCAAAGTTGTCAATTCAACACATCGTCAACTGGCGGGTCCAGACATTCGTTTGTCTACGGCCAGCACTCTCGCGGGTGTGTCTAAGTATTTCGCGTCCAGTCTCAGCCTACTTGACTTGAATACGGATATAGACGGCAACGGGAACGCGAGGGGACTGATCCCTGCAATCGCTCTTTACAATTCCGGTCGATACGATGATCCCAGTCTACATCAATCGTATCAGCCTGCGTTTGACACCTTTACGAATGCGTACGAGTTTGATGGCGAAGCCCTCATTCGCTTGCCAGTTATAGGGCTTGTGTGGCAAGGGGGTCTCCGCAGATTTGACTTTGTCGTTCCACAAGGTTCAGCGGATCCGGGGTCCGATGGAATCGGGGATGACGTAACAGAAAGAGACGCTATACCTCAAATCCCTTACAAACTTCCTTCCATCCAAGCGACGATCCGAGTGCAAGATGGTCGAGCTGGTTCTTTGCAGCAGATTTCCGTAGTTCATGATTTAACGAATTAGTGTCATTTTATGCGATGGGGATTTATGGGAATTGGGCGTGTGACCGCTCGAATGGTCGAGGCTGTTCGGGTGACTCCGGGGCACTCGCTTGTTAGCGTCTCGGCTAGGCATGGGCAAAAGTTGGACGCTTGGTCCAAGCAGTTTGAAGTAACTGAAACCACCACAGACTTCTCGCGGTTGGTTGAGTCCGACTCGATCGATGTCGTATACATTGCGCTGCCTCCTTCTCTCCATGCGAAGTGGGCGACTGCGGCCATGGAAGCTGGCAAAGTCGTTCTTTGCGAAAAGCCACTAACGAACGACTTGCAACAGGCGGTGGCCTTGCAAGAGTGTTCGGAACGCTTGCGCATCCCGCTGCATCATGCGACAGCCTTGCCACATCATCCAAGAACGGTCGCCATGCGAGAAGTCGTGCGAAGCGGTCAGTTGGGCCAGCTCTCGCGTGTCTCCATCGCATGCACTTTTTCACATGTGCTAAATCGCGGGCCAGATCATCGCACGGATCCGAGCCTGGGGGGTGGGTGTTTGCTCGATCTGGGGTGGTACTGTGCGTTTACGACTCTTTGGATGACCGGACTGAAACCCGTCTCGATCCAAGCCTTTGGTAAACGCTTGGGGGGCGATGGGGTTTGGATCAGCGCTCAAGCGATCGTTGAGCTTGAGCAAGACGTGATCGCACATTGGGATTGCGGTTTCGATGCCGCCGGGCGCAAGTGGATAGAAATCGCAGGCAACGACGCGTCCATTGTCTGCGATGATTTTCTGAGGCCCTGGGATCTGGAAAAACCGCGATTTTGGGTTCACGGTCACGATGGCAAAGCTCGAGCTGAAATCGTCGGCGCGGGGGTCAATCAAGAATCCAAGATGATCGAAAGCGTGGAGCGCGAGATTACCGGTAGATCACGCGAGTCGCTTGAAATGGCGTTGGAAACTCAAGCGATATTGGATCGATGGGAACGAGCCATTCATGAATGAACTCATTTCCTAAGGAAGCGTGCTATTCCCTTCCTCATTACCTTGAGATGGTTCCTATCGCTTGTTGGCGTTTTTTATTCTCCAAAGAAAGGAGTGCTTTTTCCTGAGCTACTACCATCTCTTTCATTCCCATGGCTTCGTAGGCAGTGATCAGCTTCTTTCGAGTATCGATGCGATTTCTGTCCCTTCGTATAGCCAATTCCAACTTATTCACGGCTTCTCTAGGGCGTTTAGCCGCCAATAGGGCCTCACCCCATGTATCGAGGATATCAGCGTTGTTTGGTGAAACGGAATTTGCTTTGATAGCCAGTTCGATGGCTCGATCGGCATTGGACTCGGAAATCGCTATAAGGCATACAGCCAGATCATTCAGTCCTTCAAAATTATTTGGCTCCTTGGTAAGCGCCAGTTCCAAGTGCCTTTGAGCGTCTTCCAATTTTCCCTTTCTAAAATAGGCTTCGCCCATCAGGATCAAGGACGAAGCGCTAATGACTCCCAGCTCAATGTGTTTCGTGAGGACCTCCTTCAATCTTTTCGTCGGCATTACTTCGTAGTCAATCAGTTTTGCGATCTCAATCGAAATGCTAGGATTGTGAGCATCGGTTTCGACCATTTTTTCCAAGAGTGTGAGGTCTATTTCATATTTGCCTGCAGCGTTCTCTTGAATGGAGTTCGTGTATTG
>JBBRJI010000608.1:0-4110 GCA_038219625.1 Pirellulales bacterium
TTCCGGTGGTATCGCTCAGTTCAAACACCAACAAATCTCTAAGGCTCATCCGGCGTTCCGGGGAGGTCATGCCAAAAGTCGCTCAACGAGCGAATTGAGCAGTGCTTTCCCTCGTTTTCGAGTGTTGTGAACGAACTGAAAAAACGCGAGGTAGAGCGGCAGCTTCTCTTGCGAGATGCCCCGATGAGGACGTAGCCAAGATCGAAGCAATGACCAGAATCCTTCCATCGTGTTGACATGTACCGAAGATCGGACCAACCAAACAGACCTCCCCGGAACGCCGGATGAGCCTACAAAGAATCTTCTTCACCATGCAAAGAATTTTCTCGTGCCTGCCGCTTGGCAATTGGGTGGGATCTCCACGAATCCGTCCGATTGAATGAGCGATGCAATGTCGCCCGATCCTTGACTCCGTACGAGCGACAACCGGCCATCTTCTTGAAAGGATACGAGTCGAAACCATGTAAGGTCGAGGGTCTTGGTGTCGCTGGTCTCGAGTTGAATCCATGGCACATGCTCGGATCTCGCGAAGCCAGCAACATGCCGAATCAATCCCATGGCATATCTTCGAAAAGTGATGGCAACACTTTGTGGATTTCCTGGGAGCCCAAGGATCAATTGTCCCTCTGGACCATAAGCACCGAGTATCGGCCGACCAGGTCGGATCGGAATTCGATGAAATACAACTTGACCGCCCACAGATCGAATCGAATCGGGCACGAAGTCGGTGTCACCCATCGACACGCCACCCGTCAGCAGAAGAACGTCGCACTGTCCAAGCGCTTCGCGAATCGCATGTTCGGTTTTGTCTCGATGATCGGATACTTTAGATCGGCGAGTTTGGATCCACGGTTGGTTAGCAAGTGCGGACTCAAGGTATGGACCATTGGAATCTCTAATTTGCCATGTTTCCATGGGCTGGCCAAACTCCATCAGTTCATCGCCGGTGTTGATGATGCCGATTCGAACTTTTTGGAAGACCTCGATATTAGGATCGGAATGAAAGGTCATGGCTCCCGCAAATCGACAAGCAGACAAGAGTTCGCCGCGTTGGATGACCATGTCTCCCGCTCTTGCATTCTCTCCTCGCCGCCGAATGTTTTGCCCCAGCCCAATCGATTCCTTGGGCACAAGAATCGTCACTTGAGCAGTCGATTCTTGGCAATCTTCGCGTCGAACGACACATTCCGCATCGGTTGGGATCGGTCCGCCGGTAAAGACTCGAATCGCCGACTTGGAGGCGAGCTGGAGAGGAGTAGACCCAGCCGTCGTAGTGCCAATTACGGGTAGCGTTGGTAGATCGATATCAGACCATCGAACCGCGTAACCATCCATGGCAGAAACATCGGTCGAGGGGCTGTCT
Source organism: Pirellulales bacterium (assembly GCA_038219625.1). Lineage (GTDB taxonomy): Bacteria > Planctomycetota > Planctomycetia > Pirellulales > Pirellulaceae > JBKCUI01. The sequence goes on from JBBRJI010000608.1 coordinate 1,364, forward strand.
TGAAAGGCCCTGATGTTTTGGGCTGTAACTCGACCAGAACTTTGCGTGGCCGGAATCAACTCGTTCCCCAAGACTTGCAAGCAATGTTTGAGCTGATCCATCTTGGCTAAGATGAGATCCAATTGCGGGAGCGAGGGTGATTCGTTGGGCATACGGGAACAGATTTAGGCGACCGGCGATCTGAAAACTACCTGTATTTGACCATGGTCTGGCGACTATTGCTACGGTAGGTTTCAATCTGCCGTTCGCTTGCACGACGCAGGGCAAGAACAGTTGAGGACAACTGTTCTACAATTCTACAATTCTACAATGGCCAACAGTTCCACAAAGGAAAATAACTTTAGGCGAGCCGCAGACATACGTCTACCAAGCCAGGCCACCGTGTGGCACGCCCAAAGCGATTAGCGATGGGCGTGGGAAGTGGGGCAAATAACTTTAGCGATTCACCACGCCCTTCGTACCTCAGAGCGTGCCACCCAGTTTATGGGTAGATTTCCAACTGCCCTCGCCTTACTACTTAACGGTCGTTGCGGCTGGACTGGCAGGCTCGTCCACAGCACAAGTGGTCTCAGCATCCTTAGACAACTGCGAGGCTGGCAGTTGGGCTGTGGGAACATAAGGTTGCATGCCTACGTAACTCTGCGCGAACGGGACAGGTGACCGTCGAAGCAAAGCGATCTGACGACGAATGTTGGACAGGTCTTCTTGAATGGTCTGCACCACATTACTCGATCCCTGTAGCTTAGCCGATTTGGATTCCACCGACGCCAGTTTGATAGCCAGTTCAGCCCGATCGACGACACTTGCGGTCAAAGCTTCGGACATGTGATTTCTGGCTTCTGCCACTGCGAGTTGGGTCGAAAGCGTTGCATTTCGATTTGCAAGCGATTGGATATGTTGCATCGCTTGTTGACGTTCGTCCATCAATTGACTGGTCATTTCCAATCGAGTCGAAAGCTCGGTTTTGGCGACCAACAAATCCACCACGGTTGTCACGGGCAATGAAATGTTTACGTTTCCGAGCCCGCTATTGCGCAAGATCGATGCCGCTTCGGATTCATTTTCATTGTTTCCGTTTCCATAGAGAGCAATATCCACTCCAGGAGGTGCCGGTGGTGCCATAGGGAGAACAAGGATTGGTTCTTCTTCACCATTTTCGTTGGCGTTGACGTTTACGTTTGCGTCTCCATTTTTGTCGCAAGCCGTACCTGCAACGGGCTCGTCTTTGACGTCGTAGCACTTGTTCCCGGAGCAGATGCGATGTCCGCAAATGATCACATCGCCGACCATTCCACCCAGTTCGCCGAATTGGATTCGGGGAATCCGCTCGGTGAATCGCATGGGCTTGGCAATTTGTGGGACTGCAACACGCGAAACACCGTTCATCGAATCGTCAGAGCGATTCAGTAGATCGAAGTTGCGTTCCTCAAGAACAAATTCTCGGGTCACTTCCAAATCGCTATTGACCGATCTAGCAACGTTAAAATAACGACCGGTTTGTCCTTGTTTGTAGAAGACATCGACTGGTGATTCCACATCCTTGGATGTCGAAGGAGGCGCGGCTCCAAAATGAATGGCGATCTCGGCTGAAAACTTGGGGCGCTTCGATAGCAATTCACTTAAGAACGCTGCAATTCCGTCGGGTTTCTGCGACGTTTCCGAAAAAGGGGATTCACACGTGACGGCGGTTTCACCTGGGCATTTTTCGGTAGTGCACTTGTCCGCCGGGCACTTGCCTGCCTCGCAAACTTGCCCAGCACAACAAACACCATCGATGCAAGGGATGGTCAATCCGGCGGTCGTTTGGCATTCTTTGCTTTTGCAAGGTGGGGTAATAACGGCATCGTCGCTGTGGACCATGGCTGCCGTTCCGAAAGCGGCTGCTATAGCAACCATGAAGGATTTGATATTTGACGCTGCGTCCATGCTCGCATCTCCGGAGAAGTCGATTGACTCAAAGGGTTTATGTCGGGCTTAGCAATGTGCTCCCGCTTTAAGCACAAACTTTAGCCATTTCCCAAAAAAGATTAAAGATCGAAATTGAATCGCCGTCGGAATGCCATAACAGCCTACAAACCAAAGGAATTACCAGCTATCATCGAACGACTGATAATTCGGCTTTAAATCCGCTTCTCTGCAAACCAACCCTTATGTCATCTGTTCCTTTGAATCGCACCACGCCTGCCGCCGTTTCCGCCACAGCACGCCCCGTAGCCGTCGTGGACATCGGTGCGACCAGTGTACGGATGGCGATTGCCGAGATCGACCCCCGTGGCAATGTTCGGATCCTCGAAGAGGTTTCTCAAGCGGTTTCCCTCGGAAAAGACACCTTTACCATGCAGCGCATTCGCCGTCAGAGCATCGAGGAATGCGCCGTCGTTCTCAAAAGCTACCGAAGACTTATGCAAGAATTCGGCATTTCCAGACCCGATCAAGTTCGCGTAGTGGCAACCAGTGCCGTCCGTGAGGCGAGCAATCGATTGGCGTTTATCGACCGCATGTACATTGCGACCGGTCTCGAAGTGGAATCGCTCGACGAAGCTGAGGTCAATCGCATCACCTACATGGGAATCCAACCGCTGTTGCAAGCGAACCCCGCCCTCGCCTCCGTCAAAACCATCGTGGTCGCAGCGATTTGATGACAGGTGTGGCAATGAAGCTCGCCGGCAAATGCGGCTCCAGCAACGGCGTGTCGAAATGGGTCGGCTTGACGAGGCAGGATCCCGCCGAGATTTCATTTGCAACCT
>JBBRJI010000609.1:0-4105 GCA_038219625.1 Pirellulales bacterium
AAAGGGTCCATAGCAAAACAAGAAATTAGAGCCAAGCCGCTCGATTTTTTAAACAAAGTCGCAAACCGATTCTGGGCTGCCTTCATCCTCTATCATGCATTTAAGCCCATGGATGAATACTATGGTGGCGGCTGGCCCATATTCTTTGCCAGATGCATTTTCCCATTGCCCATCCTCGCGATGTTTGCCATCCTCGCTTTGCGCGCCGTTCCGCTCGAAAACGAACTCCGGAACGCCATCGCCATCCTATGCTTCTCGCTCGCGCCTTACGTTCTCATCAGTTACTACGACCGATATGCAAGCGTGCTAATTGGGATGAAGATGGTGGTGGTGCTCTACGGCTGGCAAACAGTATCACTCTTGGTAGGTCGCTCGTGCCGCTCAATTCGTGAAATTCGTGGCAACGTGGATTCAACTACTGTTGACGCGTCTAATCGCATCTTTAGTTGGAGATTCTGCGTAGGGACTCGCACTTGGGTTCGAAAGTACACTGACCGTCAGTCGGCGGAGCGACTGACCTACGGCAGCCACGCAGCAGGGTCGGCGTCGCTCGGCATGCGCCAATCTCCTCGTGGCGACAATGAAACGGTCCCCACCTTGGGACCGTCCGGCACGCAGGTGCGTTTGAATTGAGCCGCAAAGAAACGTCGCAAAAACGTATTTAGAACGCGTTCAATTTCCTCAGTCGAATACGCGCGATCAAATTTCGCCTGTTTTGCCAGAAGCAAGATCTTGCTCGTAGGTGCACCGCAGCGAACGAAATAATACAAAAAGAAATCATGAAGCTCATACGGGCCAATCGTACCCTCTGTGCTTTGGTGCATCGATTTGTTTTTTGATAGCGGTAGCAGCTCGGGCGATATGGGTGTGTCCGCAATGTCCAAGAGTACCTTTCGAGCATCGCCATCGAACCGATTCATGGCAACGTAGCGAACCAGGAATTTGACAAGCGTTTTCGGGACTGAGCAGTTGACGTTGTACATCGACATGTGATCGGCGTTGTAGGTGCTCCACCCCAACGCGGACTCCGACAAATCGCCCGTGCCGATGACGAAGCCTTTGTTCATTAGCAGCATCGTTCGCATTCTCGCTTGGACATTCTCAAAGACGAGATCGTTTCGTTTGTCGTCGGGCAATCTTTCCATTTCATCCTGCAGGGACTGCCAATTCTTTCCGGCGAGAGGAATTCCAAACGGCTGATGCTTTAGGTCCAAAAACATGCGGAAACAACTCTCACGGATATCAATGGTCTCGATGGTTAGTCCAAGGAAGCCCAACAGTTTCGTTGCATTGTTTTTCGTTTGCTCGGTTGTCCCAAAACCCGGCATCGTAACGCCAATCAATCGGTTACGCTCCCAATTCATGGCTTCCAACATTTTGGCGGCGACGATGAGTGCCAGCGTGCTGTCGAGTCCGCCTGAAACGCCAATGACCAGAGGCAATTCCTTTGGAAGCCTGGATACCCGTTTGGACAACGCTGCGCATTGAATTTCGAATATTTCCGCGCAGCGTTCGTCCAACTCAGCAGACGCTTGCGGAACGAACGGATGGGCATCGATGAATCTAACTAAAGGAAAGTCCGACGATTCTAGTTCGAACGGAATACGACGAAACGGCATTAAAAACTCCGGATTGGAACTTTGATGCATCGTTCCGAAGATCCGCCGGTCGTGATCCAGTCGACCGAGATCGACATCGCTGGTCGCAAAACTAACAACTCCGTCGAGCCGAGATGCATCCGTTAATAGGAGTCCGGTTCCAATGCGTTCCGACTCGGCGAGCAACGAACCGTTTTCGGCGATCATGCAATGACCACCGAAGACCAAGTCCGTAGTGGACTCCGTGGGGCCAGCACTGGCGTATGCGTACGCAGCAATGCATTTGCCCGATTGCGTGGTCACGAGTCGTTTGCGATAAAAAGCCTTTCCGACAGTCTCGTTGCTGGCCGACAGGTTGAGCAAAATGTTGGCACCAGCTATCGCTTGACAAGCGCTTGGCGGAATGGGCACCCAAAGATCTTCGCAAATCTCAATTCCGACCGTTGCGCCGCCGCAAGTAAAAAGCAGATCGGTACCAAACGGAATCACTACGGATTCGCCATGGACGGGCAGCGTGATTTGAGTGGTGTGTTGTCCCGCTCCAGATTGAAACCAACGCGACTCGTAAAACTCTTGGTAGGTGGGAAGGTGCTGTTTGGGAACAAGCCCCAAAATTCGACCGTTACCAAGCACCGCAGCGATGTTGAACAGCTTTCCATCCAAAGTCATCGGCAGTCCGATGACAACCAATTGCTTGGATTGGACGGACCGAGACAAAGCAATCAACTCCGCTTTGCACGCATCCAATAATTGACTCTGCGCGAACAATTCGCCACACGTATAGCCGCTCAAGCACAATTCGCCAAAGACGATGACATCGGAATCCGGGAACGCGGCGATCGCCGACTGGATCGCATGACGATTGGCCGATGGATTGCCGACACAAGTCGGAGTCGATGCGGCAGTAACTCGCAGAAAGCCTAGTGAATGCATAGTTGGAGTATCAGCGGGCTGGGCTTCGATGGAAATGAACGTGCTTCCACTTGCCTTGTTGTCGATGCCAAACTCGCGTCTCTTCCATCGCGGAAGAAACTGGTTTCCCATCGTTGATTCGCTGAGTCAGTCGAACATACGCGATGACCGCGACATCCCCCATGATGCGAATGTGTGGGGCGACAATAGTGGACTGAACGGGAGTGGGTGTGCCCGATGACGGAAGGTTGAAGTAGTAGTGGTGGAAATCTAAACCGTCCACCAGATTGCCAAGTGCTTCCGGTTCGAAGCAGGTGAGCGATTCGTCGCAGATTTCGGTGTACGTATCCCAGTCTCCGGCTGTAATGGCGACTAAAAGCTTCTGAGTCAGTTCAAGCACCGCATCGCGATCGGATTCTAATGACATTCTGGCCCGTTCTCTTTCTGTTGGATATCTACTTCAATATTTCGTCTAGGCGAGCGGCAGAATGAGTCATAGCCTCCCCTCGCTCGCCCCTCCCGGAGGCAGGGTGAAGTCACTCTCCCACCGGGAGAGTCGGCCTGAAAGGCCGGAGAGGGGTTGCATCCCACTGATAGTTTTCAGCCTGCCGTTCGCCTTATGGGCCTTCATTCTAACTTGCGACCCAGTTATGTGACACTCCGGCTACCGATTCGTTGCTTCCCATCGCCAAATCGAGGGGGTTGAGGTAAAAATGAGGTGAAATAACAACTCCAAACCGTCAAAAGGGACAACGAACGCTATGCCATTGAAGACTGGGCCCGAAGATAAACAAGAAAAAGTGTCCCCTGGCGTAATCGACATGGATGCCATGCCAGAATTCCTGGAAACGACATCCGGCCTCAAGTACCGAATTCTCCGAAGCTCGGACGGGAAGAAACCTACAGCAGCCAACAAGGTTACGGTTCACTACAAAGGTTGGCTGGACAATGAGTCCATTTTCGACAGTTCGTACCGTCGCAACGAAACGATTTCGTTTGGATTGAATCAAGTCATCAAGGGCTGGACTGAGGGCATGCAATTAGTCGGTATAGGTGGCATGATCGAACTCGATATTCCTTATCAACTCGGCTACGGCGAGCGGGGTAGTCCAGGGGCCATTCCGCCCAAAGCCAATCTCCACTTCATTGTGGAGCTCTTTGACGTGAAGTAGATCATGAGACATGGCGTAGGCTAATTTGCCAATTCGCGCGTTGGAAAATCCAATTTCCATTTCGTTCGCGTGTAAGCGATTTGGAATCCGTTCCGTTGGGCATTGCGTTGCGACGGACTGCCGGGGAGTGCACACATCATCGCGAGATCGCATCCTTGCTCGACTGCGTATCGCAGTCGAGCCTCCAACAATGCTGACTGGGCTCCCTGCTTTCGTGCTTCGGGGATCGTGCTGGCTCCGGCCAGCAGAGCCACGCCGTCCGCGATAAAGACAACGCCCGTTGCGATGCTTTTGCCCGCGATCTCGGCTTGCATGCCTGTCGCCCCCACGGTGGATGCGAAGGTGCGGCCTAAACCTAAGATCATTTCGGTAAATTCCGGATGTTCGCTCCAGCCGCGGGCTGAGGTTTGGGCCCACTGTTCC
>JBBRJI010000610.1:0-4101 GCA_038219625.1 Pirellulales bacterium
ATATCATGGAGAAGTGGAATTACGGGGCTGCCACTTCCCCGTATTGCCTCCCGCCTGTTTCCCCCCTCCCTGCACCGCGGCACTATGCAATCTCTTGCTCCAACATCGCTATCGCTTCTGGTCGTTGCCTTGTTTTGGCAACGCCCGATCCTCGCCGACGAACCTGATTTCTATCTCAAATCTGTTAAACCCCTATTTCAATCGCGTTGTTACGCCTGTCATGGAGCTCTCAAGCAAGAAGCAAACTTGCGGTTGGATACAGTTGCTTCGATGTCGGCAGGGGGCGAAAACGGACGAGCCATACAATCTGGTGACGCTACCAATAGTTTGCTGGTGCATCGCATTACGGCCCACGAAGAATCGATGCGCATGCCACCCGAGGGTGAGCCTCTATCGTCTGCACAAATCGATGCGATCAAGTCGTGGCTGAATAACGGTGCCAAGTACCCACCCGACGAGAAAGCCGAACGGGACCCCAAGGAGCATTGGGCATTTCGCGCTCCCGTACGCCCGGCTTTGCCAACCATCGGGCCATCGAATGGAATCTTGAATCCAATCGATGCCTTCCTGGCCGAACAGCATGGAATAAAAGGGCTAGTGCCTCACTCCACCGCCGAGCCAATGGTCTGGCTGCGGAGAGTTTCGCTGGACCTCGTCGGCCTACCTCCAGCCAAAGCGCAACTCGATGCGTTCGTCGCGAATCCTTCGGAAGACTCTCGAAATCAAGTCATCGACGAGCTCTTGAATAGCAGCCAATACGGAGAACGGTGGGGACGCCATTGGATGGACATTTGGCGATACAGCGATTGGTGGGGTTTGGGCGAGGAGGTTCGCAATTCGCAAAAGCACATGTGGCATTGGCGAGATTGGATTGTCGAGTCACTCAATCAAGATGCAGGCTATGACACGATGCTTCAAGACATGCTTGCGGTGGACGAACTGTACCCAAATGACATGAGCCGCCTACGCGCGTCAGGCTTCTTGGCTCGACAGTATTTTAAATTCAATCGAACCAGTTGGCTCGACGAAACAGTGGAACATACCGCCAAGGCAATGCTTGGACTGACATTCAATTGCTGCAAATGCCACGACCACAAGTATGACCCAATCACACAAGAAGATTACTATCGATTCCGGGCTGTATTCGAACCGTATCAAATTCGAACGGAGATGGTGCCGGGCGTCGTGGACTTTCAAAAAGATGGAATCCCGCGAGCGTTCGACTGCAATCTCGATCTTCCAACTTATGTTCATATCCGCGGTGACGATCGCAATCCAAATACGTCCCAGGTGATGAAGCCCTCTGTGCCGGAACTTCTTCGATGGGAGCCATTCCAAATCGAACCTGTTTCATTGCCTCGCGAAGCCTACGAACCGGCCCTTCGAGCATATGTAGCCGACACTTACGTCAGCGATCTACAAGCCAAAGTACTCAGCGCCAAACAAGCCATGACCCAGGCTAAGAGCCAACTAACAGCGGCCGACTCGCCAGCCGAACCTAGCTCCGGGCCTGAGAAAACGAAAACCAGAGTGCCCGTAGAACAGGCCTCGCTGGAGCTTAACATCGCGGAAAAGTCGCTGCGAAAATGGGAGTTGGAATTAGAAGCTGTGCCCTTACGCTTCGCCGCGGACCGAGCTAAAGCGAGTGGGGACTCGCGGGATGAAATCAAGCGACTCATAGAGCTCGCGGTCCTTGGCGACCGAAGCGCCGCGCTGGGCAAGGCCGACGAGGAACTGAGTCGAGCCGAGTTGGCGTTGGCAAAGTCTAAGCCTGAAACCAAGGAGGCGATGGAAAAGAAACTTGGCGCCGCCCGCATTGCATTCGAAAACGCACAGAAGCAATCTTCGGATCCAGGTGTGGTTTACGTTTCGATGCGAGGTGCCGAGAAGTCGGCCGAATCGAATTTGGAAACCGATGAATCGAGAAAGAAGCCCTTTCCTAATACCAGCACAGGCCGCCGCAGCGCCTTGGCACTCTGGCTAACCGACCGCCGCAATCCGCTGACCGCTCGCGTTGCCATCAATCATATTTGGACGCGACATTTTGGTAGTCCCATTGTTCCGACAGTCTTCGACTTTGGTCGCAAAGGCACAGCACCCTCAAACCAAAAGCTACTCGATTGGCTGGCTGTCGAACTAATAGAAAATCAATGGAGCATGAAACACATTCACCGGATCATTGTTACCTCGGACGCATATCGACGAACATCTTCCAATGCTGGGGCATCTGACAATCTGGCGATCGATCCTGAAAACCAATTCTATTGGCGAATGAATTCCACTCGCATGGAATCGCAAATGATTCGAGATAGTTTGATCTCGCTGGCAGGCGAACTCGATCTCCAAGTCGGTGGCCCTTCGATTCCAGCTTCCGATGAGAAGTCGCGTCGACGCAGCCTTTACTTCGTCCATTCCCACAACGAGCATCACAAACTCCTCACCGCTTTTGACGACGCAAATGTGCTGGACTGTTATCGACGCGGGGAGAGCATCGTCCCGCAACAGGCGTTAGCCTTGGAGAACAGCAAACTTGCAATGGAAATGGTGGACCGCATTGTGATTCGACTTCAAGCGATGAGCCCAAATGCCAGCGATCGTGAGTTTGGACGCCTTGCGTTCGTTGCGATCTTAGCCGACCAACCGTCCGAAGCCGAACAATCGTGGATCGAAGTCATGATGTCCAAGATCCGAGAATTGGCAGCAGATGCGAATTCCGTTCAAGCAACCGACCAAGCCCGGAAAGGCTTGGTCCGCGGACTAATTAACCACAACGATTTTATCACGATTCGATAGGATTTGAGTTCAATATGGAATTTCAACCACCCAAACATCGAAACAAATGCGGTTGCACTCGAAGAGCGTTCTTGAACGATTTTGGAAACGGTTTCGCCGGATTGGCTTTGGGGGCGATGCTCGCGCGGGACGGAGTGCTGCGAGCGAGTGACGGTACCCAATGGCAACCGCCCAATGGTGAGCCTCACTTTCCACCGAAGGCCAATAGCGTGGTATGGCTTTTCATGAATGGGGGCGTCTCCCAGGCGGAATCATTTGATCCGAAGCCAGAGCTGACGAAGTATGCGGGCAAGTCCATTAGCGAGACCCCTTTTGCAGACGTTCAAAACCCCGAGAAGCTCAAGCTAGCCCGCGTCACGGTTATTAATGATGCCAATGGCCAACAACGCAACAAGCTCTTTCCGTTGCAGGTTGGTTATCGCAAATACGGACAATCTGGGATCGAGATGAGCGACTGGGTACCCCATATCGGAAGCTGTGTGGATGACATTGCAGTCGTTCGTTCGATGTGGACAACAGATGATAATCATGGCGCGCAGACTCAATTCCACTCAGGCAGGCACATGCTCGATGGGGAGTACCCCACTCTTGGCGCTTGGGTGCACTATGGACTCGGCTCGTTGAACGATAATTTGCCTCAATTTATTTCGATGGGCAAACGCGAATATTGGAACATAAAGGATGGTCACTATTTGGGGCCAGCCCACGACGCCGTTCCGATCCGCGTAGATCCGGAAAATCCGCTCGACTTCGGTAAGCCTGCGATCGCTATGAACGGAAGGGAACAGAAGCTTGGTTTTGAGCTGGTCGATGGACTGAATCGTTTGAGAGCGAATGCGTATCCAAATGATCGTGCCATGGAAGCTCGGATCAAAGCGTATGAGCTGGCCTTTCGAATGCAAGCGTCTGTCCCGGACTCGCTCGATTTCAAATCCGAGTCGGACTCAACTCATGAAATGTATGGCTTGAACGAGCCAGAGACAAAAGAATTTGGCATGCAAATGTTGGCGACGCGTCGGCTGGTAGAACGAGGCGTTCGATTCATCCAAGTACAACACGGTGCTGGGGGTGCTGGGGCGTGGGATGCACACAGCGGCCTCAAGGCAAATCACGAAAAAAACTTTAGGGCAGTCGACAAGCCGATTGCGGGCCTGCTCAGGGATCTCAAGCAGCGAGGATTACTAGACACGACGTTGGTTGTCTTTGCGAGTGAGTTCGGTAGAACGCCAGGGACTCAAGGATCCGATGGCCGTGACCATCATATTTATGGCTTCTCGGTTTGGATGGCAGGCGGAGGGGTCCAAGGGG
>JBBRJI010000611.1:0-4100 GCA_038219625.1 Pirellulales bacterium
CGTGCTGTTTCATGGTCACATCGACGACCTTTGCATTTACCAGCGAGAGCTGTCCGCCCTGGAGATATCTTCCGTAACTACTGCGGAAACTTACAAGATTGCGGTAATTGCGGCAGCGGATCGCACCCAGAAGCAAAAAGAACAACTCGAAAAATTCTTTCAACAAACCCAGGTGCCCGAGCTAGCTGTTCTGCAAAAATCAGTTAATGACTTACGCAAGACCAAAGAGGACTTCGAACGCTCGCTGCCGAACACGATGGTCATGTCGGAAATGGAAAAGCCGCGTGAGACCTTCATCAAGGTTCGCGGCAATTACGACCAAGATGGCATCAAGGTGGAAGCGGCGGTTCCCGCCTTTCTGCCGCAGGTCGCTAGGCAGGTTGACGACAAACCCCTCAATCGACTCCATCTTGCGAAGTGGCTGGTAGCATCCGAACATCCGTTGACGGCCCGCGTTACTGTGAACCGATGGTGGGCGATGCTGTTCGGTACCGGACTGGTGAAAACACTCAACGACTTTGGTTCGCAAGGTGAGCGTCCGAGTCACCCAGAACTTCTCGATTGGTTAGCTGCAGACTTGATTAAGGATTGGGACATTAAACGGGCCATCAAGCAGATAGTGCTAAGTGCGACGTATCAGCAATCGTCTCAAGTTTCATCCGCGTTGCTTGTTCGCGATTCGGAGAATCGGCTGCTCGCTCGCGGTCCTCGGCAACGACTGGATGCGGAATTTCTAAGGGACAACGCACTGGCTATCGCCGGGATCCTCAATCCGACGATTGGGGGCAAGAGCATCAAGCCATCGCAACCCGAGGGGACTTGGGAGATCAATGAAATGAGCGGATACAAGTACGAAAAGTCGAAAGGAACCGACCTCTATCGCCGCGGGCTGTATGTCTATTGGCGGCGTTCGACGGTTTATCCCTCGTTCGTTACACTCGATGCACCGACACGCGAGTTCTGTGTTTCCCAACGAGCCAAGACGAGTACGCCTCTCCAGTCGCTGGTTCTCATGAATGACCCGGTCTTCGTTGAAGCAGCCCGTGCCTTTGCGCAACGCATTCTGGCCGAGCCGAATGTCGATGATGCCGCTCGCGTCACCCTGGCATGGCGACTGGCGTTGACCCGGTCTCCGACCGCGACCGAACGATCGATCTTGACTCGAGTGCTCGAGCAGCAGCAAACCACCTATCAAAATGATCTTGAAGCTGCAAAGAAGTTGGTCGCCGTTGGCGATCTCCCCAAGCCCGCCAATCTCGATGATAGGGAACTGGCTGCTTGGACCGCTTTCAGCAACGTTATTCTCAATCTCAACGAGACGATATCGAACTAGCCATGGATATGAATCAACAGCTCCAGTTCGCAATACACCGGCGCAATTTTTTACAAAACAGCTCAACCGGCATGGGAGCCATGGCGTTAGCTTCTTTGTTGAAGCCTTCGGCGTTCGCTGGCGATGAAAAAAGCGTGCCGGGTGCGTTGCGACAACTGCATTTCGCCCCTAAGGCAAAGCGGATCATCTATCTATTTATGTCCGGAGCCCCGTCTCAATTGGATCTCTTCGATCCGAAACCGAAGCTAACCGAGATGACCGGCCAAGATCTTCCAGAGAGCGTTCGCAAAGGTCAACGCATCACCACCATGACCAGCGGACAAAAGAATCTGTTCTGCGTGGGCTCACCGTTCAAGTTTGCGAAGCATGGCAACGTAGGCATGGATATTTCCGAACTCTTGCCGCACCTTTCCAAAGTCGCAGATGAGTGCACCTTTGTTCGTTCCCTGAATACGGACCCGATTAACCATGACCCAGCGGTAACGTTCTTTGCAACGGGAAACCAACAACCGGGGCGACCGACGATGGGTGCTTGGTTGGCATATGGTCTTGGTTGCAGCAACGGAGATTTACCGGCCTTTGTTGTTTTGACGAGCGGTGGTGGCGGCCAAACACTGCAAACGCGGTACTGGGGCAATGGCTTCCTGCCGGCACAGTTCGGCGGAGTCCAGTTTCGAAACGCAGGCGATCCGGTCTTGTTTGTTTCGAACCCACCAGGAGTTAGCGGCGACACGCGTCGGCAATTGCTCGATGCAACCAATGAGCTCAATCAACTTGCGCTTGGCAATATCGGCGATCCGGCCATCGCAGCCCAGATCGCAAATTACGAACTTGCCTTTCGAATGCAAGCCAGTGTCCCTGAGTTGGCGGATATCTCCAACGAATCCAAAGAAACGCTTGATCACTATGGGGCGACGCCGGGAAAACCTTCCTTCGCAAACAACTGCTTACTTGCACGGCGACTTGCGGAACGCGGAGTTCGTTTTATTCAGTTATGCCATCGCGATTGGGATCATCACGGTGGTTTGCCGAAGGGATTACCTACGAAGTGCTCAGAGACGGACCAGGCATCCGCAGCCCTACTGCTCGATCTCAAGCAACGCGGATTGCTTGAGGATACGATCGTTGTCTGGGGCGGAGAATTTGGCAGAACGGCCTACAGCCAAGGCGAAATAAAACCGGATAATTTTGGTCGGGACCATCATCCGCGTTGTTTTACGATTTGGATGGCGGGTGGCGGGTTGCGAAAGGGCTATATCCATGGCGAGACCGATGACTTTGGTTACAACATCACTCGCGATCCGGTGCACGTTCATGACTTGCATGCAACGCTCCTGCACCAATTGGGAGTGGACCACAAGAAGCTTATCTATCGTCACGAAGGACGCGATTACCGATTGACGGACGTGTCAGGAAACGTCGTCAACGAATTGTTGGCCTAGTACGCATAGCATATAATTCTCGTTTAACCCCGAGTCGTAAGCGACGGCTGACGATCTGCGACCGTCGCCTACCTGTTGCGCCCAGTTGATTGTTTCACGTAAACGTGAACCCATGAGTTTTTAGAATTGTCCATCGGCGGTAACCGAAATGTTTGTCCCTTAACCAACCCAAATCACTATGCTAACCGAATCTCAGCCCTCGATTAAGCTGTGCCCAACTCAAACTGAGGCGTTTGAGTTTCTGACCTGTTGGAGCGAGAACACGCCCGTGCTTCACTTAAGTTCTTCTGGCGGAATGGGGAAAACGACTGTCCTGCAACAATTCATGAAGGAAACCGGGGCGTTCTGGTTGGATGTTCGACCATTTGTTGCCGAAGTCGCCAAGGGGCATCCCATGGCCATCGAAGACGCGGCGTGGAAACTCCTGATTTCTGCGATGGAGCAGCATCCTAAAATCATTATCGATGACTTTCATTTGTTCTTCGATTTTGCCGGTTCCTGTGGCGCCTACCCACGCACCAGTTATTACGAAACCTCCATGCTCGCAATTCTCCTTGCGGCAAAGGCAGCGAAAAAGCAACTCATTCTGGGAAGCAACGGCCATCTGCCAAGTTCATTTGCGGAAGTGGCTTGGGCTACTTCTATCGACGATTTTAAAGTCGACGACTATCGCCACCTGTTTCAGTCCTTTTTGGGGCACTCGATGCCCGAAGTGGACTTCGATTCGGTATTTCGATTTGCCCCCAATTTAAATTGCCACCGCATCGCACACCTTTGCCATTGGCTTGGTCAACAAGATATAATTGCAACGGCGGAACTGCTAGAATTCATTCAAACCCAAGGAATGTCTAGCAACATTCAAGTCAGCGAAGTGCAATCTGTCCAATTGAGTGATCTGTGCGGAGTAGATGATGTCGTCCAAGCGTTGGAGGACAATATTATTCTGCCGATGGAGAATTTGCAGCTAGCAGCGCAACTTGGATTGACACCCAAGCGAGGTGTGATGCTGGCAGGGCCACCTGGTACCGGCAAGACCACAATCGGTCGCGCGCTTGCGAGGCGCATGCGAGGTAAGTTCTTTCTGATCGATGGTACTGTCATCTCCGGCACAGACCACTTCTACCACCAGATTGACTATATATTCCGAATGGCAATCAACAACGCACCATCCATTGTCTTCATCGATGATAGCGATGTCATTTTCGAAAGTGGACGCGAGCACGGATTGTATCGCTATCTCTTGACAAAACTGGATGGCTTGGAAAGTGAAAGCGTAAGCAATGTATGTGTGATGATGACGGCCATGGATCTCGGAAATATTCCGC
>JBBRJI010000612.1:0-4075 GCA_038219625.1 Pirellulales bacterium
AAGGAAGCCTGGATGTCATGCAATGGTTTGCTATGCCGAGCTCGCGGAGCTCGCCGAGCTCGCCGACGCTAGATCTCGAAACAGCCGAACAGCTCCCGAAAGGCAAGGGAATGGTGCATGTACCTGACTACAGGTCAGCCACTGGTTCGGTCATTGATTCGGTCAGTGGTTCGGTCAGTGGTTCGGTCAGTGGTTCGAGTGCGTTGTCAGAAAGCGTCCGTAGGAACGATTCAAAGTTAACGAAGCCTTCCGAAGACGCCATTCACGCGGAGTTCGGCGAGTACAATTGGGACTTAGACCAATTTTTTGCAGAGTTTGACGAAAATGAACTTTGGGCTTGTTCAAAGCAATAAGCGAACCCTATTGGTTCTTACTTTTCAGGCGTAGGACAAAGCCTCAAATATGACTCGCGCAGTCGGTGGTGCGAGCAGTTTCATGTCTGACGGAACGAGTAACTTTGCGCTTTCCTATTCAGGCAGTTTTGATATGGGTGCAGTTCCAGAACCTTCCACTGTGTTATTGATTGGTTGTGCGTCGGTTGGTGCTTGGATCGGAGACGCGGCGAAGGCCGCCAAAGCCTGCTGGCACCACATTCACAAAATAAGGCCGCACACGGGGTTTTGCTTCCGATTCTGAAATCCGAGTTCAGAGCCATCGGTCACGTCTTGCACGCCAATTTCCGAGAATAATTCGGAACTTCATTCCGAATGCTTTGTCCCATCCGAGAATCCGACGTACTCTCCCATTAATCGCTGAAGACTTCAATTTCCGGCTCGCCAATATCGAAATGTTTGCCACGCGTTTATTCAACAGAAAACGACAGTGGATGGACTGGAATTTTGGAGGCGAGTCAGAGATGGCCGATAAGCTAAGTATGCAAAAAGCGTTTAACAAATTCCCGCTTAAACTGAGGCTCAAAGGCTCAACGCGCAGGAAACCGAGCGGTGATTTCTTCCAAATCTACCGCGCGGTGTTCGCGGGCCGATAAATACGCAGCATCGACCAAAGCCATGGTTCGGAGGTTGTCTCGGCCATTGATTTCGGGCTCAGTTCCGTCTTCGATTGCACATAGCAACTGCGCCATCGTGCCGACAAACGCATCGGGAAACCAGACTTCGGACCAGCGTGGTTGGATCCAATGCGGCCCATTGGCCACGGTTGTGTAGTCGAGTGTGCTTGGCGTAGGCTTGGGATATTCTGGCCAACCGATAGTGCCTCGCGCCATACCTTCAGTTCCTTCCACTCGCCATCGAATGTAGGAGTCCGACGCGGCCCCTTCGAGAGCCGGACCTGCCCACACGTCATCCCAAGCAGACGCACGAAATCCGTTCTCGTATTCAAGAATAGTTAGACAGATGCCGTCTTGATGCTTGAAGCGTTTCTCGGTTCTTGGATCAGCGCGAATACTGGCGAAGATACGAACGGGATCGCCAAACCAGTAGCGAAACGTATCGAGATGGTGAATGCTCATGATCCGCATGGTTACCCAACCTTGACGCTCTTGCCAAGGCATCCAATGCGGAATGGCTCGCATATCGATGGTCGCTAAAACTGGATCGCCAAACGCTTTTTGGTTCAACAAGCTCTTTAACCCACGGATCGATTGGTCATAGCGCATGTTTTGGTTGACGGCCAGTGTGATACCCGCTTGTTCACACATGTCAACCATTTGCAAGGCTTGCGCATAGTCGACCCCGAGCGGCTTTTGAGCCAGAATCCCGCGAACACCGTTGCGACGGGTAGTAATTTCACGAATGACTTCAAACTGTATGTCGGGAGGAACGGCTACATCAATCACTTGAACTCGCGGATCATCGAGCAGCTCGCGATAGTTTTCATAAGCGTGTGGAATCGCATGTCGTTCGGCGACTTGCTTGGTTCGCTCCCTATTCCGGGCAGCGATTGCAACCGGATTGAAACCTGCCTTGCGATATGCCACAAGATGGCAGTCCGCCATGATAAAGCCCGAGCCAATGCAGCCGATGCCTAGCGATTTATTGCGAGGCATACGAGGCAAATATTCGATTTGGAGAGGCGGCATCAGGTCATTTTTAATTCTGTTCAACCCCTTGTGTTCGGTCCCGTTTCGCTTCGAGGAACGCTTTGCCTAACTCGCTGCCGCGCGCCCCCATGGCTTTGATTGCGCTGTCATCAAGTTTCATAAGCGGCGTATAACTTGGATGATGCGAGTCTTTGTAAGGGTTATTGTGGCGGGTGTTGTAACAACAAATCAAGCCCCATCGAGGCTTGTCGCTCAAGTTCGCATCGGAACTATGCAGTGTGTTGCCATGAAAGAAAACAGCATCCCCAGGTGCCATTTCACAGTAGACACGCTCAAGCCGTTGCATGGCCATTTCAACCCGTTCTGGGTCAGCACCTGTTTGCGAACCAAATCGACCATGCTCGATCCGTCCCATTCGATGGGAGCCCTTAAGCAATTGCAAACAGCCGTTCTCTCGGGTCGCTGGATCGAGAGCTATAAAAACGCTCGCGAGGTCAGGGAATAGGCAACCATTTTGATACCAATATCCGTAGTCTTGGTGCCATTCCCAGGCGCCGCCGACCTTGGGCTCTTTTGCGCTAAGTTTGGAATGGTAGTGATAGACTTCGTCTCCCAACAATTGCTCCATCGAGTCGACCACTCGCCGGCAACGGCAGATGGCACCGTAAATATCGTCCCCGGGATGATTCCACAGAGAGAGATTCGTAATCCGCCCTGTGGTATCGATCACGTCCATGGCGTTGATTCGCAGCGCCTGATCCTGTCTAGCGGCTGCGAGTGTAAGCTCGGTTTCTTCGGCATCTAGCAGATTGCGAATGACCAGATAGCCATCTTTCGAAAACGAAGCAACTTGAAGGTCAGTGAGAGGACCGGCTGGCATTTTTCACTCGTGTTGGAAAAGGGATAGACAAATCCAATTCAAATGAAATTATACCAAGCATCAGGCCACCGTGTGGCACGCCCAGAGTGATAACGTGATAACGATGGGCGTGGGGACTGTGGCAAATGTCTCTAGCTAGCGCTTTGTTACAGCTTGATTTTAGGGTCCGTTTAAAAGTGGCCTGGGCGTCTCGCCCATGAAATCACGGGCGAGACGCCCGTGCCACGCAAGCACCAACCCTAATTCTTAGTCGTCACAAAGCACTA
Organism: Pirellulales bacterium; assembly: GCA_038219625.1. GTDB lineage: Bacteria > Planctomycetota > Planctomycetia > Pirellulales > Pirellulaceae > JBKCUI01. The sequence goes on from JBBRJI010000612.1 coordinate 3,149, forward strand.
GCGATCCACCACGCCCTTCGTACCTCAGAGCGTGCCACCCCATTTACTGGTAGATTTCAATTTACTGGTAGATTTCAAACTGCCGCTCGCCTAAAAAGGTAAACGAGCCGCCCCAACTTAGGATTTGTTTTCCTAATCTTGCTATTCCAAGGCAGTTGTCATACTATTAAAACATTCTTGGAATGTAAACTATGCCCAAATGCAAAGGAATAGACAATGCGCATCAGTCTCCTTTCTTCTTCAAAATGGCTTTTGGCAATGATTCTTGTTTGGGGCGCTGCCTCACAAGTTCCGTCTGTTTATGGTGCCAAGAATGAGCCGACCCACAAGCAGGCTCGAAGTATTGCTCCGATAGTTGATGGCAGACCGGTGAAACTAGAGACCTTCTGTGTTGGTCCTGACGATAACCTTTGGATGTGCTGTGTTGGAACGGCGGCTGACAAGGGATTGATTATGGTCTACAGCGGCGAGGGGGAGATGTTGCACTTGTTTCCATTGAAGTTCATTCCGCAGGCTTTGAATTTCTCGCCGGAAGGAAAGTTGTTAGTTGCAGGGTCCGGCAAGATTGCTCGAATGACTCTTGAAGGAAAACTGGAGCTGGAAGTTGACGCACCGAATATTGGAAATCGAGAAGAAGCGCTGGCTTCCCTGAAGAAGGAAAACGAAAAACGCGTCAAGGAAATGGCTAGGTCTTCCAAGGCACAATTGGATCGCCTAGAGGAGCAGATTGCTAAACTTGAGGTTGTACCCGAGGACGAAGATGAAAAAGCAAGGACCCGGCGTGAGCGCCGTCTGAAGTTATTGAATACTTCCAGGAAGCAATTTGAGGACATGGCAGCCAATATGGCTCAAACTATCAATCTAGATCAGTCGGGTTCGATGGCCCGTTGGGCAAATGCGACAGGCATAACGGCCACGGATGACGAC
>JBBRJI010000613.1:0-4069 GCA_038219625.1 Pirellulales bacterium
CAAGCCCGACACTTGACCCGGTTGCCGCGCGGCAACCAGAACGCGGCCATGCAAACAGCCACCCATGCAGCTCTGACATCGCGCGAGCTCTCGGGTATGGTCGACCTCCTGTTAGCCAGCGGTACACAAGAGCAGGCGCAGTTCGTCCTCGAAAAGCCTCGGCAAGCTATTGCACAATCACAGGAGCACCACATCCACCAATGGGATCCTGGCGGATGAACTGGTGGTCTACAACCGATCACTGATGGAGATCGCGCGTCACGTTCTGTTCATCGGTCAAACTGGCCAGCGCCGTATCGATCCAAGCCATCTTCCTCCGAGGGAACACGAAGCTCAAATGAAATCCCTTCGTGAACGATGTACCACGCTTGGCGAAGTCGCAGTCGAGTTCCTTGAAGGCCTGCTGGCTAAGACTAGATACTCAAAACATCACGCACAGAAAGTTCTGACGTTGCTCAATGTCTATCCCAAGAGTGATGTGTTAGCCGCCATGCAGCGAGCCGTCATGTATCGCGCGTTTGGCTACAGCGAATTGGAACGCATCCTGGCTCATCAGGGTACACCCAAACCGTCGTGGCAACAGTTAAGCGAAACTTTACGAAAAGCACCATGAAACGATTCTGCCAAAAGTCACTTCCACTCCTCGCTTCCCTTTCTTTCATCGCCACCTTTCCTTTCTGCATGGCTTACTGTTCAGCCGAGGACGTTGATCCGGCTCGATTCGAAAAGATCACGATTGCAACAGGCTTGGTCCAGCCGATGCAGATGGCCAACGCAACCGACGGACGCATCTTTTTAATCGAACTGGCGGGCAACGTGAAATTGATTGATCCGGTAACCAAAACGAGCCAGGTAATTGCCAAGATCGAGGTTACGACCGAACAAGAAAACAGGCTGATCGGGATTTGCCTCGATCCCAACGTTTCGGAGAACGGTTGGGTCTATCTGCAGTACTCGCCACCAAGTTTCCCAGGACAGCAACTCAGTCGCTTTCGCTTTAAGAACGACACTCTGGATATCGCATCCGAACAGAAGCTGTTTCGCTTCGAAGAGCAACGCCGCGAGTGCTGCCACCATGCAGGCTCCATGACCTTTGGCCCAGATGGTTGTCTCTACGTTGGGACTGGAGACAATACGAATCCCTTTAATGACTCCGAGGGCTATGTACCGATCGATCAACGGCCTAACCGTGAACCGTGGGATGGACTTCGAACCGCCGGCAACACCAAAAGCTATAACGGCAAAGTGCTTCGCATCCGCCCGAATTCAACCGAAGGCTATTCGATTCCGGACGGCAACCTCTTTCCCAACGATGGATCGGTCGGACATCCTGAAATCTATGTGATGGGGTGCCGCAACCCGTGGCGCATTAGCGTGGATCAGAAGACTGGTTTCTTGTACTGGGGCGATGTCGGCCCGGATGCTGGTGGAGATGGGCCACGAGGTCCCAAAGGCTACGACGAAGTCAATCAAGCTCGCACGGCAGGCAACTTTGGCTGGCCATGTTTCATCGGTCCCAATCGTCCGTATAACATGGTCGACTTTACCACAGGCAAGATCGGTGACCCGCAGGATCCAGCCCATCCGTACAATCATTCGGTCAATAACACCGGTGCGAAAGACTTGCCTCCCTTGCAACCTCCCTTCCTTTACTATCCAGCGGGCGAATCCAAAGAATTCCCTGAAGTAGGCACTGGCGGTCGAACTGCATGCGCCGGTCCGGTCTACTACTTTGATCCCAACTTGAAGTCCGACACTAAATTTCCCGACACTTACAACTCAACGCTCTTCGCATTCGAGTGGTCTCGGAACTGGATCATGGCGGTTCATATGGATAAAGACTCGAACTTACAGAAACTTGAGAGGTTCCTGCCTGAAGTCAAAATCACGCGGCCAATCCATCTCGAGTTTGACAAATTAGGTCGCCTGTACGTCATCGAATACGTAGAGACTTGGGGCGTCAATGCAGATGCGGCCTTGCATCGCATTGAATACGCTCGTGGCAATCGATCGCCTGTTGCCAAAGCCGTGGTCGAAAACAACATCGGCAAGGAACCGCTCAAGCTCCAAATGAAGTCCGAAGGCTCGTTGGATAAGGACGGAGACAAGCTCACTTACCGATGGAAGTTAACTCGCACCACGGGGGACGAGCGTATCGAAAAAGTTTTGTCCGAATCTGCGAATGCCGTATCTACCATCGAAGAGCCTGGTTCTTACACTGTGTCCCTCGAAGTCAAAGACCCCAAGGGGGCATCTGATGTGGCAACCTATCCGGTCATCGTCGGAAACGCACGTCCTGAAGTAAAATTCTTGTCGCCAAAGGATGGCGACTTCTTTACACCCGGCGAAAAGATTACGTACAGTCTGCAAATCGATGACATCGAGGACGGCACTAGCGACTTTGAAAACGCCGATGCGAGGAATCTCGAAACGATCGAGCTATCAGCCCCGAGCAGGACCTTCGTTCAAGTCAGTCCCCTCACTACGACCACTCGACGATTTGCCCCTCGGACCGCAATTCGTCAGCGTGTACTTCAATCATTTCTGTCGAATAGCCATATCGAGCTCGCCAGATACGCCTTAACCACCCATCCATTTGCGAGTCCACTGGATGATTTGATACAACGGTCGACTTGACCGTGTCTGCTAGAAAAATTCCGTCCCGGTAAACAAGCTTTCCTCGCCGAAACACCATTCGTGGCCGGGCAAACATCTGCTCCGGATTCTGGTTGCGTTCGTATGCGACCACATCTGCCAAACTCCCATCGCTCAACGATCCGCGATTCTTTAGCCCCAGTGCTCGCGCCGGACCGAGCCTTGTCATTTTGATAATCTCTTCCAGCGAATACTCCCGCTTTAACGATGGTAGCGGGCTGGATTTCTGGACGTCCGGATGCAACTGCGAAAAGATCGACATTCGAAAATCGTAGTCCATCAACAATCGAATTAGATGCGGATACGAAGTAAACGGCGCACCGTTCGGATGGTCCGATGTCAAAAAGACTCGCAGCGGATCCTCGATCCGCAAAAACAATTCGATGCCAATCGTCCACAAAAGGCCATGCACGTATTGGTCTTGGCGATAGCGGAATGGTAGCACGCCACAACCTGCTTGGCACTCTAAGTCCTGAAAAATGGCCTTCCGAGGCCGAGCTAAATTGCGATTCGCGAACTGGTGCATCGTGTCTCCGGACAGGGTCACGGTTTGCCCAAATTGAACTTGCCCCACATCGATCGACAGATGGGAGTCGGAATTGACCCGATCCGCTAACAATTGGGCAGCCGAACTGTATCCATGTGGCCCGTCCGTTCCGTAACAATGAAACTGCGCATGCGTCAAATGCAATCGTCTCCCCTCAACGGCATCAAGGGTGGCCATCGTAGCGGAAATATTGCCCGCCAAACCCAGATTGCTGCAATGGACATGCAGCGGATGTGCCAACTCAAGCGATTCCACCGCTTGGGCCAGAGCATTTAAAATCTGGCGAGGAGTGATGCCAAAATGCACGTGTTTGTCATCGACACTCAGGTGCCTTTGATTGAACTTGAAAGCATCGATACCTCCTGCGTTGACAACCTTGACCGCGCAGCATTGATGGGCTCGCACCATCCAGCCAACGTAGTCGTTTATTTGCTTTTGAGGCACTTCGTCGCGAATCCACTCCAATAGCAGTCGATCGTTACCCAGCAAGAGGTAACCACCCGTATCGAGCCAAGGCGTATCGGCCATTTCGGCATGTGCTTGCCTCGCGTTGGCGGGAAGTACCGCCGGTTCAAAGCAAGCCGTATACCCCATTTCGAGGTAGCGACGACCTGTCTCCCAGGTCCCTGGCACCGGTGAACTCAGTGGCGCAATCCAATTCGGCTCTTGTCCTGTTCGCTTCGATTGGGAGGTCTGGTGCTCAACTAATTCGGGCAGCAATAGTCTAGCGATATTGACTTTGCCTCCGCCAATATGCGTGTGAAGATCAATTCCACCCGCAACAAGGATATGACCATCCAAACAGTACTCTAAGTCGATCCGTGAGTCTTTGGGTACGGTAGAACAAATTGTTTCCCCGTCAAGAAC
>JBBRJI010000614.1:0-4060 GCA_038219625.1 Pirellulales bacterium
ACCGTAGCCAGGCGCTTTTACTGCAGAGACTTGCAACGTGCCACGCAAACGATTGATAACCAACGTTGCTAGGGCTTCGCCTTCGACATCTTCCGCGATGATCAACAGCGGTTTGCCCTGCTGTACCACTTGCTCAAGGACTGGTACCAGATCCTTGATGTTGGTGACCTTCTTTTCGTAGACCAAAATGTATGGATCTTCTAGAACTGCTTCCATAGTGCCTGGATCGGTTACGAAGTAAGGCGATATGTAGCCTCGATCAAACTGCATGCCTTCGACAAACTCGAGTTCATCGTGGAGGCTTTTGCCTTCGTCGACCGTCACGACACCGTCTTTGCCAACTCGTTCCATGGCGTCTGCGAGCAAGTTTCCGATGGCTCGGTCGTTGTTGGCTGCGATACTGGCAACATTAGCCATTTCGGACTTGTCTTTGATCTTGATCGACATCTTGCGAAGCTTTTCGGTGATGTCGGTGACTGCGGCTTCGATACCGCTTTTCATTTGAATTGGGTTGACGCCTGCAACGACAGCCTTGAGCCCTTCGTTAAAAATAGCTTCGGCCATGACGGTTGCCGTCGTGGTTCCGTCGCCGGCAACGTCGCTCGTTTTGGAGGCGACTTCGCGAACCATGCGGGCGCCCATGTTTTCGTAAACGTCTTCCAAGTCAATTTCTTTAGCGACCGTTACACCGTCTTTGGTCACGGTTGGGCTGCCAAAGCTCTTCTGAAGAATAACATTTCGTCCACGAGGTCCGAGGGTGACTTTGACCGCACGGGCCAGTTTGCTAACACCGCGACGAATCGCTTCGCGTGCTTCTTGATCGAAAGCAATAATTTTTGCCATTGAAAAACTCCGTAAATCTATGTTGAGTAAAGTGGTTTCGAATCGGGGGGCGGCGTAAATTAGCCAATAATCGCGAGAACTTCGTTTTCGCTCATCATCAGGTACTCTTCGCCGTCGACTTCGATGTTTTCGCCTGCGTAGCTGGTGAATAGCACGAGATCACCGACTTTGACCTGGAGTGTCGAGCGGCTTCCATTGTCCAGGACACGTCCGTCGCCGATGCTGATAATCTTGCCTCGTGTTGGGCGATCCTTGGCTGAATCAGGCAAGAAAATCCCGCCGCTGGTTTTCTCTTGCGAAACTTCTCGTTGGACAACGATCCGATCGCCGAGTGGTACGAGCTTGACCTTGGTCTTTTCTTTGGTTGCGGCAGCCATTGAACGGAACTCCATGCTAGTAAAAGAGGTGACTGAGTTTGTGGTTCGGTAGGTGCAAAACGCCAAAACGGCACTGCACGCTGGAAGACCGCCCAGAGAGCAACTTTCGTGCCATAAGCGGTCAGGCAAAATCGCCACTTGACCGTTCCTGGAGAAAAATCAAGGAATGCCGTTGTTCTGGCGTGTGTCTCGGTCCAGAATATTAGTTCAAATAAGTATCAATATTTTTCGAAGGAAAGTGGTTAGCATGCCGATCCGTGTCACCTGCCAATGTGGACAAAGCTTGAATGTTCCCGACAGCATGGCGGGCAAGTCAGGTAAATGCCCGAAGTGCCAGCAGTTGATTCGAATCCCTGGGGCACAGGGCGAGGCAAGAGCCCCTTCTAAGCAATCCGCAACCCAAAAACCCGCCCTGCCATCGCCCGTCAGCCAGTCCGCGACAGCCAGCTCGATGGCCGGGTTGCTGGACGCTGCGGGACTGGTCCAGAAATCTGGAATGTTCTGCCCAAATTGCGATCAGCCATCCAGACCCGGTGCGGTGCTTTGCACTCACTGCGGCTTCAATTTTACGGAAGGCACCAAGGTTGAAGGGCACAAGTCTTTAGAAAAAAAACAATTTGGAAACAAGCGTTTAAACGAAGCCGCGGACATGATGGTTCGAGAGGCTTCCACGCAAAAACGCATGATGGCCAGCGGAACGCCGTGGTGGATGATGTTTGCATCCCTCTTGGGACTCGTGATGTTTGTGGGGGGCGCGTTGGTCAAAAAGGATGCGGGGCAAACAGGTGAGATTTCCAAAGTGGAGTTCATGGCAAGGATTCAAAGAGCGGATTGGCTGCCTGTCATGGCGGCTTCCGCTGGATCTGGTTTAATGCTCATTTCCGTTTTCGCCTACGCTGCGTTGATTTTCACGGCATTTTTCGAGTCAAGAAATCAAGGCCTCCTGTGTTTGTTTGTCCCGTTTTACTTGGTCTATTACATGTTTTCCAGAATATGGTCGCAGAAACTCGTCGGTACAGTGATGATATACTGGTTGGCGTCTATCTTGGCCGGTGCTTTGCTTGGGTATGCTCTGCCGAAAATCTAATTGCCTCCTGAGCACAAACGAAAGGCTTGAAAAATGTTGACAGCTTGCAAAATGCTGACAGAGAGAGTTGCTCGAAAATCGCGATTGGTTAGCGTCGCGATGATTGTGTTTGCCTTAGTTCCAGCCAGAAATGCTGTTTCTCAAATCGTTCAGCTTCCGTCAACAGGCACATTCACGCTTCAGACAAGTGTTTTGGCTCCAGATTCGGGCTCGGCGTACTTGGGTGGCAATCGAAGATACTCGACCGGAAACCAATCTCTTGGTCCGGGTTCCAATGCGATTGGCTCAACTCGTACCGCAGCAAGTGTGACGGCTCGAGCAACGATCATTGATTTGAACGAACTCGATCTCATGATCCGTTCGCAAGCGGGCAGCAAACCGGTTGTTCCCGATCTGGTTGGCAGTCGATCCAAGCCCTCGCAGTATGCAGGTGGAAAAAAGGCAACCCAGTTGCACAATCCTGAATACGAATACTTAGCCGTATTGACTCATCGGGAGAAGGCGAGCCCAGCGCAGCCAAACTCCGATACGGCGTACTATTTGGCACTGGCGAGCAACGCGAAACAACATCGTCACTGGGCTTCGGTCGAACTGTACTACAAGCTTGCTTGGGAGAGTTTGCCAGAAGCACGCCGCGAAAACGTGCTGCAATCACTGCTGGTCGCGCGGAGCAAGCCGGAATCCGAAACGGATAAGAAATCACAAACCAGCGCAAAGTAACGATCGGGTTCCGTACTTCAAGAATGGCTCGTCAACAGAATCATTTCTCGTGCATCTTCCTTCCTAAATTTGGGGGTAGCGGAACTCGCCAAGAGTTTCGGAGGCTAGAAAGCTACATGAGTATGGCACCGTCCGAGCCTGCTCCCGACTCCCATTGTCGGCGGATTTCACGAAGACCATACGCGCACATCTCGAATTGCTCACTCAATCGGTGCAACAGCTCGGAAGGAGCCTCGGAGTCTTCATCCGCCTCTATTTCGCTTGCGATTTCGTATGCCATCTTGCCTTGATGGCAGTAACTAACGAATTGATCTGAACGATCTGGACCTTGCAAACCGCGCAAAGACTCAGGGTAAAGCCCTGTCCAGAAAAGTGTAAAGTCACCGATGTGCCGATGAACCTCGCGTTTGGCTAGTCCGATACGGTGCTGAGCTTCGGTCATCATGGTGACGACTTCCGTCGCTCGCTGACCGTTCAGTTGGCGAATCCGGTGCAACGCATCTGTCTTGGTGAAACGAACCAAGAGCTTACTGACGTAGTTGACGAGTTCGGTGTCAGCCACCCCTAACTGAGAGTGGAACGCATACTCAGAAAGCCCTGCAAAGAACCGCTCTAGCGTGTGATTGATGGAATGATCATTCGCATCGTTTTCGAATTTCATTGGAAAAGCTCCCCAGCAATAACAGGAACTGTCCTACCCCTATTCCAAACTATTTACTCCCCCTGTTGCATGTCAAGGTCGAATTATCCAGACTTGCAAAATAGTACTATTCCGAAAGGAACAAACGAACGGATGGAGGGGGGAATCTCCAGGTAAGCCAAAGACAAAAGCTCAGAAAGAGTCTTTGCAAACCATCCACGAGTCGCGCCATCCACGTGTGTGGCACGCCCAAGTGTGTGGCCATCCAAGTGTGTGGCACGCCCAAGTGTGTGGCCATCCAAGTGTGTGGCCATCCAAGTGTGGCACGCCCAAAGTGGCAACGATGGGCGTGGGAACTGTGGCAAATGTCTCTAGCGACTCCCCACGCCCTTC
>JBBRJI010000615.1:0-4059 GCA_038219625.1 Pirellulales bacterium
TAGCGCTGGCCCGTTGGGAGCTTGCCCCCCAGGGACGACGTTTGGCCGACCTACGAGTTTGACACCCCCCGTGAGACCTCGCACTCCGCTCCCCCCCCGACCCCCGCGGGCTGACGCGGCGGGAGCGAAGTGCGAGGACTCACGGGCTGAGTCAAACTCTTAGGACGCCAAAACGTCGTCCGTCGGAGGCAAGCTCCGAACGGACGAGCGCTCAAGGGGCGAGCGCTCAAGGGGCGAGCGATCAACGGATGAGCGCTCAACGGTTCTAGCATCGCAAGGCGACTTGTTCTTTCATGAACTTGAGTCCTTGTTCGGCCAGTTTCAATTCTGTTTCGAACATCCGTCGCCAGATTTTGGTGGCGGCTGCCAATTCAGGCAGGGCTAACCCAAACGCTTCGATCACCAGCCAGCCATCGTAGCCGATCGATCGAAGGGCATCGAAGTTCTCTTTCCAACGAATGTTTCCTTGGCCAGGCGTGCTGCGGTCGTTTTCGCTGATGTGGACATGGCACAACATATCTTTGATATCGTGAATTGCCTTGGCCACGTTCTTTTCTTCGATATTGCTATGGAAGGTGTCGTACATCATGCGGCACATTGGGTGATCGACTTGCCGGCAGAACTCGGCCGCGTCGGCTTGGGCGTTAAGGAAATAGACTTCGAATCGATTGAGTGGTTCCACCCCGAGCATCACTTCAACTTTCCCTGCATATTCAGCGGTCGCTCGCATGCTTTCAATTCCCCACTTCCATTCGTCGTCTGTTCGACCGGCACCGGTGAAAAAACCAAGGGCGGAATGGTATGGGCCGACGACTGTTTGTACGCCAGCGGCCGCAGCGCAATCCAACATCTGCTTGTTCGCCTCTACCCCTTTCTTGCGAATGGAGGCGTCTGGGCTGATCGGATTGTCCTCAGGAGTGCGAACCGTCACCCCTGTTCGCTCAAATCCCATTGCATCGAGACGTTTGCCCCAGGCTGTGTAGTCCAGACCAAGATTAAAGATGGGAATCTCTACCCCGTCGAAGCCCATCTCCTTGAGTTTTTCGAGTGTTGGCAACAAACCATCGTTGAGTTCACCGGACCAAAGCAGTAGATTCATGCCGTATTTCATCGAGGACTCCGTGAATAAAAAAGTTGAGAGGCGGAAGTTGAATAGTATGCTGGATGTGGCTGAGCGAGGCTCTCGCTCAGGTCGAATAGGGGCCCAACGAGCGAAGGGCCTCGATCGTCCACAATCCTAAATGTCAGCCATGCAACCGCTATGCGATCGTCAAAGCCGCTTCGATGCGTTGCATGACTTTGTGTTCCCCTTGAGAGACCGCTGCCCAGCCGAGCAACCCGCCGCTGGAGGTCGCAACCGTTTGAATTTCTTTGACGAGGGTTTTCTTAAGTTCCATCGCGTCGTGGGCAGGCAAAGCTGCCACCAAGGCTCTTGCATACGATTCCCAGACATCGAACATTTCGGAAGTGGGCTTAGACTGAAGCCATTTATCAAGCATTTGGCTAGCCGGGCTATGCATCGGAATGTGCGTGGAAGCCAGCATGTTGATCGTCGCTCGTTCGGCTTCTTCGAGTGTTCCGTCGCCCCAAGCCACTGCTACCAAAGGGAATACGCGTAAGGCGGAAAACGTTTGAGGCGTCACGCCAAGCTTGTGAACCGCATCAAGAATTTTTGTGTCCCTAATTCCGCTGATTCGAGAAAACTCAGCGACTGCATGTTCGTTCTCTTGGCGAGTTTTCAGTTCTGCTAATAGTTTGGCGTCGAGATCTGCAAAGAACTGGTTTTCGAGAGCATTCCCGCGATCGTGCAAAGAATCTTGATTGGACATCGTTTCGCCTATCCTGAAATGGGCAATTAAGGAAAAATAACGGTCATGAATCAAAGGATAGCCGGGGGGACTTAACCTTAACACCCCAGCCGCTGCGGTTCCGACACATACTATTTGAATCTTCCCGCTTCCCAACACCCATTTCAAACCAATTTTATGTCCTCGGCCACCCAAACGCCTCGCACGATGTTCCAAAAAATCTGGGACAATCACACCGTCCTTAGCGAATCCGGCAAGCAAACCATGCTGTACGTCGACCTTCATTTGGTCCACGAGGTTACCAGCGCACAGGCCTTTGAAGGTCTGCGCCTAGCGGGTCGAACGGTTCGCCGACCCGAACTCACCATTGCGACCCCCGACCACAACGTCCCAACCAGTGACCGGATGCTCCCCATCGCCGATCCGATCGCTCGGCAGCAAGTGGACAAACTTCGAGAAAACTGCAAAGAGGCCGGCGTACGACTCTACGATCTAAATGACATTCACCAAGGAATTGTTCATATTATCGGTCCTGAGCTCGGTTACACTCAACCAGGCATGACCATCGTGTGCGGCGATTCGCACACGGCAACACACGGTGCCTTTGGGGCGTTGGCTTTCGGTATTGGAACTAGCGAGGTTGAGCATGTGCTGGCGACTCAAACTCTCTTGCAGTACTTGCCTAAGACCTACGAACTTCGCGTCGATGGTCAGTTGGCACCCGGCGTCACGGCGAAAGATTTGATTCTTTACCTCATTGGCAAGCTCACCACGTCAGGCGGTACGGGCTACGTCCTCGAGTACACCGGAGAAGTTATCCGTCGCTTGAGCATGGAGGAACGGATGACCGTTTGCAACATGTCGATTGAAGCCGGGGCTCGAGCCGGCATGATTGCTCCTGATCAAATTACATTTGACTACCTAAAAGGACGGCCCTTCGCACCGAAGGATTTTGCAAAGGCGGAAACTCTATGGCGAAATCTGCCGTCCGACCCCAATGCGATCTACGATCGAGTAAGTGTCTACCGCGGCCAAGATATCGAACCCCAGGTCACTTGGGGAACCAACCCGGGGCAAGTTACGTCGATCAACTCGCCTGTTCCAAACCCGAACGACTTCAGCGACGAAACCGAACGCAAGTCCGCCGCGGGTTCTCTGGAGTACATGGGTCTTCAGGCAGGCGTTCCGCTAACCAGTGTTTCCATCGATCGGGTCTTTATCGGTTCTTGCACAAATGCCCGCATCGAAGATCTGAGAGCTGCCGCCAATGTTGTTAAAGGTTACAAGGTCAGCGACAAGGTATACGCGATGATCGTACCTGGTAGCGGACAAGTCAAACGGCAAGCCGAATCGGAAGGGCTGGATAAAGTCTTCAAGGAAGCTGGTTTCGATTGGCGTGAGGCTGGCTGCAGCATGTGCTTGGCCATGAACCCCGATCGCTTAGAACCAGGCGAACGTTGTGCTTCCACGTCCAATCGCAATTTCGAAGGGCGCCAAGGCAAAGGTGGCCGCACGCATCTTGTCTCGCCAGCCATGGCCGCTGCAGCCGCTGTTTCCGGACACTTTATCGACATTCGACAATGGGACTATCGAGCTTAACCGTCGTTCTTTCGCCCCGAACTCAATACGAACTTCTCATACCACGGCAAAACCGATTTATGCAACCTTTCACCAAAGTAACCGGGATCGTGGCTGCGATGGATCGCGCCAATGTCGATACCGATCAAATTATTCCTAAGCAATTTCTAAAGCGAATTGAACGAAGTGGTTTTGGTCAGTACCTATTCTTCGATTGGCGATTTAACGAAGATGGCACACCCAACCCAATTTTTGAGTTGAATCTGGCTCGAAATCGCGGTGCGTCGATCATGATCGCCCGACGCAACTTCGGTAGCGGATCGTCGAGGGAACATGCTGTCTGGGCGATCGCCGATTACGGATTGCGTTCGATCATTGCTCCGTCGTTTGCTGATATTTTTTACAACAACTGCTTCAAAAACGGCACCCTTCCCATCCAGCTTACGGAACAGCAAATCGAGGAACTATTCCAACGTCATGCGGCACAAGCTCAATACACGCTCACCGTCGATCTAGAGCAGTGTTTGGTTTCCGATGGACAAGGATTCGTCGCTTCCTTTGTCGTGGAACCATTTCGTCGACATTGCTTACTCCATGGTTTGGATGATATTAGCCTGACGTTAGAGAACGCAGACAAGATTACAGAATATGAAGCTACCCACCCGGCCCTCAC
>JBBRJI010000616.1:0-4057 GCA_038219625.1 Pirellulales bacterium
ACCAATCAAAAAGAATGTCATTTCTTCTCTGAGCGGATCCCACGCGCCTGGAATTGACGACAATGTATGCTGCTGGCAATCGCTTAAACCCTAACGAGATGTATTGGGACACACCATTGCATTTCCCGACGATTCGGCGGCTACATACTCGCCGTTGAATGGCGATTGCGTTTCCGCAACGAACAGGGTCGCCGACAAAGTGCTGTATCCCCTTGGTCCCTCCCCCACAGTCGGTGAATTGAAGTACGTCATGCGATTCGGATCGGGCGATTGGGGCTCGCTTTTCGACCCGTAAAATGTCCGGAAACAACCGATTTGGCAAAGTCCGTCAAGCTGGGGTACAATACGTGCATGGAAAGCATCACGAAAAAAGTCCGCGATATCAGCCTATCTGACAAGCTCGCCTTGGAGCATGTCATTGGTCAGCAATTGGCCGAAGACCAGCAGGTCATCATCCAGATTTGCAGTGTCGATCTTCGGTCTGGACCGGCAACAACGGAAACGGAATCAGCTCAGGGGCTCCCCAATTGGTGCAATGTCTACGCAGGACTAACCGACGACGAAGTCGAAGCCGTTGAGCAAACCGCATTGCAACGAGCTAACTTGACGCGGACGACCGACTAATCGCATGGACGCCGCACTGCTGGACACCGACATGCTCAACGAAGTTTTGAAGCAGAAGAATGCCAATGTCGTTCAGCATGCCACCAACTATCTGAAGCAACATGGCCAGTTCGCCCTATCCAGCATGACTCGCTATGAGCTGCTTCGCGGCTTGAAAGAAAAGGCCGCAACCGCGCAGTTGGTTCGCTTCGACACTTTCTGCGAAAACACGCTTGTCCTACCGATAACCAACGCTACCCTTGACCGAGCTGCCGACCTTTGGGTTGCCGCCCGTAAAATCAGTCAAGCAGGCCGTGACGCAGACCTAATCATTGCCGCCACCGCGCTCGAACATTCGCTTGCGCTGGTGACGGGGAATACGAAAGACTATTCTTGGATCTCCGCTCTTCGATTGTACGATTGGCGTCAAACAACTGATCCAGTAAGCCAACAGGCATGAATTCTCCAATCCAATTCTAGAGCCTCAGAAGACCGCGGGGGAACTACGGGCGGGGGACTACGGGGAAACATACAAACTGATATTCTTCGATTTAGTTTGTTGTAAGTGGATCGGTCAATGAAGAGGACCACCAACAAAAATTTGCCTACATGAAGCCTGGAAGGATACTGGAAGCACACAGCGCGGTCTTATTCAGCAAACTCGTCGCTGTCGAAGTAGAAACGTCCCACCGGTCGTTGTATATCAATGGCAAACAAGGGAATCGAGGGGACACACTACTTTTGCATTCTGGTTGCCGCATGGCGGAAGCAATGCTCACCACAAAAGCTATCAAGACGCGGCCTTCCAGAGTAGACATCGCACGCGAAGCGACTTTATCCGTTCCTGCCGAGCAATATCGTGACTGACTGCGCAGACCTTTAGCCAGTACCATTAACCGATAAACTTGATTTGGATCGATTAGAAGATGATTAGCTTGTCGCAGCGAGCGGACCGGTCTTCGTTCTTGCGTTTGGGACAAAGCATCAACCAACGGCGCGCCTCTTCGGTGTCATCCCAAGTCGCAACAACATTGTGCCTGGACCGCAAAATTAAACGGAAGTGATTGGAAAGAATCGTCATCGAGAGCAAGTCAATTCCAACGTTTGCAGCCTGCGTTTTCAATTGCTTTTCAATCCAAACCTTGCGATGGTCGAAGTTCTTTTCAGAGACGGGATCGAATCCAAAAAAGAAAACAGCGACGTGTCACCCTACCGATGACGTGCAAGATTGCAACCTCGGAAGGATCGAACAATTCAGCGCGTGCGAGTCGGACCATAGCAATTACCTCCCAAAAAGAACTTCAAGATACCCTGTGACGTCGGAAAATCAGGGTCTCGCGATGCCAAAAAAAGAGGCACGACATCGCCTAACCTTTGAGCCAGATACGCGAGTGCGACGGTTAAATTTGGTTAAACCGTGTGGGCATCTCCCCTCGCGATGCAGCCCGATTCGTCACGCGGTTTTCCGGCATGGTGAACACTTCCAGTTACGCAACTCGACTCGTAATTCCAAGGAATCTTGTGAAGGATCAGATGGCTGCCGGCATCCAACAAGGTATGTAACAAACATTGCAGCGACAGGCGGAATCGCGGTGATGGTCCGTGCATCCGCATGTCGGTATTTCGGGGTTGATCCCCAAAGGTCGAATCATGTTCAAGTCAATGATGTTGGGCTTAGTGTTGGCTGGTGCCACGGCAGCGAGCGGATGGGCACAATGTGCCTGTAATGGAACAAACGCCGCAGCGGTCGTGACGAATGTGCCGACAAGCCGGATGGCTGTGGCCGGACCAGTGCAAACGTACCAGCGGTTTTCGTATGTTCCGTCGGAGATGGCGGTTGCAACTTCACCCGCTCCAATGATGCAGTATAGTGCCGCTCCGGTCTCGCGTCCGATGGCCGTGCAAAACTACCGCCGGTTTTCGTACCAGCCTTCGGCTCGGTCGAATTCCGATAATAAACCAGCCTACATGTATTCAAAGGCCGATCCACGCCGATACTCGAACTATCAGAAGTAAAAAGTGGGGTATGCCGGCACAACAGATGGCTAGTGCCACAACTCGGAACTGTTGGATAACCAAAGCAAGATCTTGCCTATTTTAACATTTCAGTCCGTTTATATGCACAACCCAAAGAAAACAGTTGTCCGAAATCCCCAGGCGATACCTGTAGCGGAACTCGCCAAGAGTTTCGGAACGTCCCAATCGTTATCGCCGAAAGCCTTGGCGGCTTCCGCTACGGGCTTTGGTGTAGGCTTATTTGCGGAGTTGTGGCACTAGCACCAGACCGCTCAAAGTGACCCGTACGCCAGTTGCCGCGGGTTCATTGGCGCTGCGTTAGTCAACTAATAGAAGATCGAATAGTGAATCAGCGGCTATTACGTAGCCGCTATTTTCGTTGAAACGGAACACCACATGAACCAACCAAAAACTTCTCGCTCATCCGCGTTGTGGTTCGCGCTGCGCATGATCGAGGTCCGGCTCCGGTTCATCGCAGTGCTTGTCGGTCTCGGACTCATTATCGGCTACTGGGATACGATTCAAAACTATTGGGATCGCTGGACAAGACCAGCGGAAACTTCGGCCAGCAACGTCGACTCAACCACCGAGTTCTATTGCCCGATGGACCCAGCAGTGCTTCGACCGGGGCTCGAACCGAATGGGTCGATTCCTAAGTGCCCGATCTGCGGAATGCCGTTGTCGCTCCGCAAGAAGGGCGCGCCGATGGTCTTGCCTCCGGGCGTTGTTGGTCGAGTCAGTCTGTCACCGAATCGAGTTCGCATGGCGGGTATTCGGACCAGCGAAATTGGTCTGAGACCGATGGAGCAAACGATCCGCACCATTGGGAATGTGATGCACGATGAAAGCCGCCAGTCACAAATTGTAAGTCGTATTAGTGGCTACATTGAAAAGCTATTCGTCGATAAAACATTCGCTCAGGTCCATAAAGGCGATCCGCTTGCAGAAATCTACAGCCCCGAAGTCTATGCTGCTGTCCAGGAATTCAAGGTAACACAGAGTATCCCAGGCAGTTCGTTGGCTGGCATGGCACGCGATAAAATTCGGTTGCTAGGCATTGAGGATTCTGAAATCGACAAAATGTTGAAAGCGGGCGATGGCAGGTACCTCGTTGTCGTTCGCTCGCCCGCCGAAGGTCATGTCATTCAAAAGATGGTCCAGCAAGGAGCGTCTGTCAGCCCGGGTCAAATGCTGTTTGAAATCGCAGACCTGCATTTTGTCTGGATCGAAGCCGAAATCTATGAACGCGATCTTGCAATGATCCATCAAGGTCAGCAGATCGAAGCTACCGTCGAAGCGTATCCGCAAATAGTATTCAAAGGCCAAGTCAGTTTGATCTATCCCGAACTCAATACGGCGACTCGCACCAACCGAGTTCGATTTGAAATCGAGAATCACGAACACCAATTGCGACAAGGCATGTACGCGACCGTAACGC
>JBBRJI010000617.1:0-4052 GCA_038219625.1 Pirellulales bacterium
GACGAGCTCTTCGTTGTAGTTGCCCATAGCGATGAGTAGTCCCGTGGTGGGCATTTCACCCGCTTCCGAGGCCTTCGGGGCTTTGACGAGGACGAGGACTTTCATGTGCTTTTCCTTTTTTTTGGTTTGGACGTTTTGAGCACTACGCTGGTGGTTCGCCCGGTACCATTACCATCCAGCCGACATTGAACTTATCGGTTAGCATGCCGTAACACGGTGACCAAAATGTCTTGCAGAGCGGCATCATGATGCCGCCTCCTTCGGCCAAAGCGTTGAAGGCCTTATGAGCTTCGGCTTCGGTCGGTACAGCCAGCGCCAAGCGAAAGCCGTCGAACTTCGACTTGTCATCACAGCCGTCGGAGGCCATCATCTGGACTTCGCCTATGCGGAACGACGCATGCATGACTTTGTTTTCAAAGCCCTCTTGCAGCATCCCCGGAGGGGTCGGTTCGGGGCTTTCGTTGAACCGCATCAGCATTTCGATTTCGGCTCCAAGAGCCTGTCGATAGAAATCAAGGGCCTCTTCGCAGCGACCAGCAAAGAATAGGTACGGCGTAATGGTTGTGTTAGACATAGTTTCTCCTAAAAGAAGTTGTGAAACAAATCGGGGAAAGAAAAAAGTATCAGTTGGGGGCAGGCGGTTCAAACACCTGTCGGACTTCGACCGAGCCGACGCGTGCGCCGGAGTGTCGGGCTGCAATTAAAACTGCTTCCTGCTGGTCGTCGGCGAGAATCAGGTAATAGCCTCCCAAGACCTCACGTGTCTCCGCGAAAGGACCATCCGTGATCTGCTTTCGACCCTCGCGAACACGGACACAGGTAGCAGTCGTCGATGGATGTAGAGGAGCGGCACTGAGGTACCGGCCACCTGAGTTCAACTCGTGAGTCAACTTCACAGCCTCCTGCATCGCGGCCATATGAGCATCCGGTCCGGCAGCACTCCACACAGCTTCATCGTCATAGCATAGGAACATGAACTTTTTGAGAGGGGCCAAGCTCGCGGGTTCGAGGTTCTCCGTAGGCAACCCATCGAGCTTGAAGATCGGACGAATCTCAACGGTCCCCGTCTTGGCCGGGGGTAGTCGGACTGCGATTGCGATCGCTTCGTCAAGATTCGCAACATCAATGATGTAGTAGCCGCCAAGTTGCTCGGTTGTTTCAGTGAACGGTCCTGTCGTGATTAACGATTTGCCGTTACGTACTCGCACCGTCGTCGCGGCCGCTACTGGATGCAGCGGCGATGCGGTTAGGAATTTTCCCTCGGCGGCCAGTTCTTGACAGATGCCCATCGAAGTTGCGACGCATTGATTCCATTCCTCCGGAGTCCAGGCGTTCTCTGGGCTGTAGATGAGGAGCATATATTTCATGATCGGTCCCTTCCCGAGTCGAACGGTAAAAGTGACTTCCCCATGGCGAGCGAAAAGATCGCCGGCTGTCTAAGCCCGAGTGCGATCCACATGACAACGCCGATGATGATTGGAAAGAACCAGGGATCGCCAACTCGCAGGTGAGCCCAGACGGCTCCGCCGAGGTAGCCCGTGACCAGGATCGCACCCACGAAGGATGTTCGTGGAATCAGGAAGAGGATCGCGACGGCAATTTCAAGGACGCCGAGAGTCGGGGAGATATCGACCGTGATTCCCAAGTGATCGAACATGTCTTTCTTGCCGGGAAAGTCGATGAATTTTGGAACACCGCTGGCGACGATGAGAAAAAGACCGATTAACGCAGTCAGGGCCCAGCCGGTGATGCGCTGTGCTTTCGATGGCATGATAGTTTCTCCGTTGGGCGAGGGGCAGTTTGAAATCTAACTATAAACTGTTTGGCACGCTCTGAGGTACGAAGGGCGTGGTGAATCGCTAGAGTCATTTGCCACACTTCCCACGCCCATCGCTAATCGCTTTGGGCGTGCCACACTTCCCACGCCCATCGCTAATCGCTAGAGTCATTTGCCACACTTCCCACGCCCATCGCTAATCGCTTTGGGCGTGCCACACAGTGGCCTAGCCTGGTCGTCTTCTGTCTGCCGCTCGCCTTGTTGATGATGAAATGGTGTCTGATAATCAATTGCCGTCATACGCATCCTGAAGCTTCTGAATATCCAGCTTGGTCATCTGCATCATCGCCTGCATTGAGCGGCCTGACGGGTCCGACATCAGCTTGGGCAGTACAGACGGGACGATTTGCCATGACAAACCGAATTTATCTTTAAGCCAACCGCACTGGCTGGGCGAACCGCCGTTGCTCGTAAGCTTCTCCCATAACTCATCGACTTCGGCCTGATCTACACAGTCGACCGACAGCGAGATCGCCTCGGTAAACTTGAACATGGGCCCGCCATTGAGTGCTATGTACTGGATTCCGGCCAGTTCAAACTCAACTACAAATGCAGCTCCGGTTGGTCCCGGGGTTACGTGAGAAATCCGCGAATCCTTGAAGAGCGAAACATAGAAATTTGCCGCTTCCTCCGCTTGGCTGTCGAACCAGAGAAAGGTCGTTATCTTCGGACGAGTCAGCGTAAATTCCTTTGCAAATGTTCCAAGGTACCGAGGCTAAACTCGGCAATTCATCCAATAGTCGAATGAAAAGACAAGCAATCGACCGTTGTGAAAGAAATTGCGCCAGAAATATCTTCCTGGAGTCCGTTTGTCGGCTAAAGCGCCGCAAGTCGCTTAGCGAGAAAACGACGTTCTGGTTCCTGACGAGCCAGCGAAATTGCACGTTCATAGGCTGCCTTCGCACCGCTGACATTTCCTGTTCGACGGCACAGTTCTGCCCGTGCAGCGTGAGCAAGGTGATATTCCGTCAAATCACCTCGCTTGAGAATCGCATCGATCAGAACCAGCCCTGCTTCAGAACCATCACGCATAGCGATCGCGACGGCTCGATTGAGTTCCACCACCGGTGATGGGTTAATCGACAGGAGTGCGTCGTAGAGAGCCACGATTTGCCGCCAGTCTGTTGCATCGGCAGTTCGGGCCTGCGAGTGAACTGCGGCAATTGCCGCCTGAACGGTGTAGGCTCCAAAGCGACGAGTCGATAAAGCTCGTTCGACGAGCAATTGTCCTTCGCCGATCAGTTCTACGTCCCACAAGCTGCGGTCCTGTTCCTCCAGCAGAATAATGTCCCCGTCGACGGTTGAACGGGCATGGCGACGTGATTCCTGAAGCATCATGAGGCTCAGCAATCCCATGGCTTCCGGATCCGGTAACAATTCGACAAGCAGTCTCCCAAGGCGAATCGCTTCACCCGATAGATCGGCCCGCGTTACCGAATCCCCCGATGAAGCTGAGTAGCCCTCGTTGAATACCAGATAGATCACGGACAGAACCGAATCAAGTCGTTCTGGAAAGTCTTCCGTTGCAGGAAAGGCAAACGGAATTCCGGCGTCGCGAATCTTGGCCTTACCCCGCACAATACGCTGCGCCATTGTCGGTGTTGCTGTTAGGAACGCGCTGGCAACCTCTTCTGTACTCAAGCCGCAGACTTCCCGTAGCGTCAGTGGCACTTGAATCAAGGGATCGATAGCTGGGTGACAGCAAGTGAAAATCAACCGCAATCGGTCGTCTTCTATGTCGTGATTGGCTCGCTCAGCATTTGAAGTTGCGATTTCTTCAAAGCGAACGGCGACTTCCTGGGCCAGTTCCTCAAACCTCCCGCGTCGTCGCAATGAATCAATTGCCTTAAACCGTCCAGTCGAAACCAGCCACGCCCTCGGATTTTCGGGAATCCCATTTTCAGCCCAAAGCTTCACGGCCGAAACAAACGCCTCGTGCATGGCCTCTTCGGCGAGATCAAAATCGTGTAGTAAGCGAACCAATGTGGCCATGACACGACGGGATTCGGAACGGTAAACCGCGTCAACCGTCCGCTGAATCTCCTGTTCGGAATGCACTAGCATGAATGACAATAATTCTCGGTGAAGGTCGGCGATATTCAGTTCGTCGCTCGCATTAATTATTCTGACCCACTACTGCCGACTACTCCATGTAGGCGAAGGCCGAATCATGTTATACCTCGCACCTGTTCGTTTTTAAAACGCCAAGACACTT
>JBBRJI010000618.1:0-4049 GCA_038219625.1 Pirellulales bacterium
CTGAGATTGCACTTGCCGAACGTCAGCTTGAATACAGCACTCTGGCTGAGACGGTCCCCGGCATTCTCTTTTCCGCCAACGCGGATGGCAAAGGCGACTACAACAGCCCCCAGTTCTATGAGTACACGGGAAAGCCATTCACAGGAAATCATCCTTTCTGCGCGAATAGTTTTAATTGGAGCGATGTTGTCCATAGTGATGATCGAGACAATGTGATTCAAGATTGGAATTGCTCGATTGCGGCCGGCACTCCTTTCGAAAGCGAACATCGGATCAAAGGTAAAGATGGCACTTACCGTTGGTTCGTCACGCGCGCGGCACCGGTGCGCGACGATGATGGTACGATCCGACGTTGGTGCGGAACCGCTATCGACATCGACAGTCAGAAACGAGCTGAAGAGGCCCTCCGCCAATCCGATAAACGCAAAGACGAATTTCTTGGCATGCTCGCCCATGAGCTTCGCAATCCGCTGGCACCGATTCGCAACGCTTTGCATGTGATGAGTCAGCCGAGTGGCGACAGTTTCGTGCTTCAGCAAGCTCAAGAGATGGCTGAGCGTCAGTTCGGGCACATGACACGAATGATTGACGATCTGTTAGACATTTCTCGCATCAGTCAAGGGAAAGTGCGACTACAGAAGCAACCACTTGATCTGCGCGAGTTGCTGCTGCGGACCTGCGAGACGTGGAAAACGTTTTTCGAAAGCAGCAGCCAAGAACTAAATTTGTCGATAGCCAGTCATCCAATTTTGATCCACGGCGATCCAGTTCGAATCGAACAAGTTGTTAGCAATTTGCTGAGCAACGCGAATAAGTTCACGCCGCGAGGGGGCAAAGTGTCTGTCGAGCTCTCGCAGTCGAACGCAACCAGCGTTATTTTGTTCCAGGACAATGGCTCCGGTATCGATGAAGAATTGATACCACATGTATTTGAACTGTTCGTGCAAGGTGACAGCTCACTCGATCGCACGAAAGGCGGGCTTGGTATCGGGCTGACTCTGGTACAAAAACTTGTCGAGCTGCATGAAGGTCAGGTCAAAGTGTCCAGTCCTGGAACCTCGCAAGGGAGTACGTTCGAAGTGCATTTGCCCGTTTTCCAGCCGCTCTCGCAAGAGGCACCATCCGCTGCCTCGCAATCGAATGCACACGTCACTCCAGCCTTGCGTGTCCTTGTCGTGGATGACAACGAAGACTCCGCTCGCACCATGGGAATGATGATTCGATTGTGGAAGCATCAAGTGGAAGTGGCCTTCAGTGGCGATACGGCAATTGAGGTGACGAAACGCTACTTGCCGCATCTGATTCTGCTCGACATCGGCCTCCCGATTCTTGACGGATACGAGGTGGCTAGGCAGATCAATGAAATGGCAACTTCGACCAAGCCCCAGATCGTTGCCTTGACGGGTTACGGAGCCGCGGAAGACAAGGCACGCGGACACAACGCGGGCTTTCACGATTACATTGTTAAGCCTGCGTCGCCGGAACAGATTCAAAGCATTCTCGCGCGCTGCGCGAACACGCTGAAGCCATGAAACAGGTTTCGGAAAGCACTCGAACGCTCGTCGTATCGTATCTCAGCATTCGACGCGCGATTGGTGTTGTCGGTTTGCTATTGCCGATTCTGCTAGGTCCGTTTGGTTGGCTGGTTTTCCGCATCACGATTCAAGACAACATGAGCAGCTACTATCACACTCCGTTGCGAGATGTGTTTGTGGGAGCCATGTGTGCGATTAGCGTATTTCTTTTTTGCTATCGTGGTTACGACTGGATTGAAAGTTGGACCGCTAATCTAGGCTGCATTTCTGCTCTCGGCGTCGCACTCTTTCCGCTTGATGCAAACAGCGATCCGTTGCGTCAGAGCTCCATCGTCGGCTACCTGCATACGCTTAGCGGTGGAGTATTCTTTCTGACACTCGCGTTTTATTCGCTCTATCACTTTCCAAGCTCAAAGCGCGAGAAGCATGAAGTCGCGCCGCATGAGGCACAGCGGAATGCGATTTATCGCACGAGCGGTATTGTGATCCTGCTAAGTTTGGTTGCGATGGGCACCCACCTGTTCCTTTTGCCGAGGACCGTTCAAGCGAGTTTGAATCGTTTCAATTTTCTCTTCTGGATGGAATGGGTCGCGGTATGGTCCTTCGCCGCCGCTTGGTTAACGAAAGGTCGCGCGATCTTGGCTGATATAGCCGTCGACCTTATGTCGATTCCAAGCCACTTGTTGCAGAAACAAGCCTCGCGTTTCGCTCGACGCAAGTAATTTGCTCACGACTGGCGCTAGTGGATCGAATTTTTCACCGTAAAATCCATTGGCATCTGCTTAGCCCAACTTTGTTAATCATTCGCATTTCGACTAGATTTCCACGTTCAGCAAATCTGACCAGATGTCGTCGAGGCTAGCGAGACTCGCATCGAGAGCTTCACCCTTTGATTTGAAAGGAAAGATGAAAACGGCCAACGAAAAGAGCCTGGCTTTCACCAGGCTCATGCTCGTTTCAGACTGCGTTGTTCAGGAACAGCCAGCTTAGGAACGGCCAGCTCAGTTCGGCTTGCGTTTCTTGAACTCCTCAGGGTTCTTGCTCGGGTTGTAGAAATCCGAAACTTGGCCAGTGCTGATTGGCGGATTGTTACTCTGTCGAATCGGAAAGTCGGCTCCACTGATGCGATTGCCAAGCGAAATCGTGCGATCTGAATTCTTTGGCTTCAAGTAACTGAGGAGATTGTCCAGCGACATTTGGGTAGCGCCCAGCGACTTTGCTTCTTTGATAAAGCCAGCGTACTTTTGCATTTTGGCGCGTTGATCGGCCGACATGTTCTCGGAATCAACGGTGTCCGGCCCCATCACGATGAAGGCAGTGCCGATCGTAGGCTTGCCCTGAGTGGCAAGTTTCGTGTCCATGATTGCATCGATCTTTCCGCCGGAGGCAACGATCAAATCCTTGATCATTTCAGTGTCATCTTGGAAGTTACCGTCGAAGTCCATCGATCCGACGAGTGCAAAGCCGACGCTACGTCCGGCGCGCCATGCTGGCGAATAAACTTTATCGCCAGTCATGATTGGATTGCGAGGATTTAGATCAGTCGCTTTGGCTCGTGCCAAGTGAGCGTCAACAATTCGAGTAACCAGCAAACGCGCCTTCGGAGTTGCTTTGCTAACCTTGACTGTATCGGAAGGGATCACGGAGAAAGGCACACCTTCCTTCAATCCATCTGCACTGCCGAGATTGATCCAAACCGTTTGGCCGCCATCCTCGACGCTCATGATGTCGCCTTGCGGCGCGGCAAAGTCATCTTCGCGGAAAGCGACGAGTTGAGCTTGCTGGTCAGCGATTACTCCAGCCTGTTCTTTGGTCTTTGCATCCAAAGCCGAATTGCTGGCCGTGAGTGCAGCCAGTTTCTTATCGAACGCGGCCTTGTTATCAGCAAACTGCTTGGCGATTGCATCCTTCTCTGTATTCAACGTGGTGACTTGCTGAACATGCTTGCCTCGCTCCACTTCTAGATCTTGAATCGCTTGAGCCATCTTTTTCTGAGCATCTTCACGAGCGGCGGTTTCGCGAGCCAACGTATCGGATTGCTCTTTCTGAATCTCCACCTCGCGTTTGCGAGCTCGATCGAGTTCTTCATTTCGCAACCGAATCGTGTCCATCAAAAGCTTCGGCAAACCCATCAAACTCTTGTCGGTGTCCTTCTCGTTCTTCGAGAACAACTTCATCTGCTCAGCAAAATCCTTTTCAACTTCGCCCAAAGCAGGGTCTGCTGCGAACTCCTGGGCCATTGCTTGAAGGTCTTCACTGGTGTGCTGGCCGTAACCGAGCATCGCCTTTAGTCGCGTGACACGAGCTTCACTTTTCTTCGCTTCCGACAATGTATCGTTGTATTTTGTCGACATCTCCGCGCTACGCTTGGCAGTGTCGGCATAAGTGCGGTACAGGAAGAACATCCCGAGCATTAGGCCTACAGAAATGAAGGCCATCGTGATGACATAGGCTTGCCATGCAACGAGATTCTTGTCACGAACTGCCATTAGAACCACTCGAGAAAAGAGGTGA
>JBBRJI010000619.1:0-4048 GCA_038219625.1 Pirellulales bacterium
GCGAAAGTGCGCCGCGCAACCGCACTTTCGCGGAGCGAAAGGCGACATTGGACGCTAGCAATGACTTAGAACCTTTCGAATAGATCTTGGCCCAAATGGCCAGATTTGCTAAAGCCTATCACTGTGGAACTAAGTGTTTCAAAATAACAGTGATCGCAGGAGGCGACTGACCATGATTTCTGCCATGGACATAAGCACGAGCGCGTTAGTAGCGCAGCGAGTTCGGCTCAATACTATTTCTGGCAATATCGCCAACATGTCGACACTCAAGAATGAGGCGGGCGAGAACAAGCCGTATCAGCCTCGTTTCGTTGTCTTTGAAACCGCAGAAGAAAAAGCCGAAGGAGGGGCTGCCGGCGTCAAGATCGCGAAGGTCGAAATCGACGAATCCGAACCGCTCTATCGCTTCCAACCAGACCATCCTCTGGCGGTCACCGAGGGCAAATGGAAAGGCTATGTCGCTTACCCAAATGTCGACATGAATGAACAGTTCGTCGATGCCTTGGAAGCGTCGCGATCTTATGAAGCCAACATCGGGGTCATGGAAGTCACCAAGGGCATAGCTCGTCAGACACTCAGTATTTTGGCTTAGCACCGTCCGATCAATAACTGTCCGATTTTCCCGTAGCGGAAGTCGCCAAGACTTTCGAAATGAGGGGGCGCCGAAATGAGGGGCGCCGAAACTCTTGGCGAGTTTCGCTATGACACTAATTGATCGAGTGATCATTATCGTTTTCGACTTACATTCGTAGCCTGATCTCATTCGCAACTTGATTGGACACTATGCAAATCCGCTCTGATTCCCTGTTAGCTCAGCATGCAGAAAAGGCAATGCGTTTACTGCAGCGAACTAGTGCGCAGTCCGATGTAGCAAACTCCAAGGCAGCAAGCAGCAACCCCTTCTCCGAGATGTTGGTTGGCGGCATTGCCAAAGTCAACGACATGCAGATGTCCGCTGGCGGCCAGATGGAGCAGTTGCTAACCGGTGGCGACGTCAACCAAGCCGAAGTCTTCACGAGCATGCAAAAAGCCGACATGTCGTTCCGATTGCTAGTCCAGATTCGGAATAAGCTCATGGATGCCTATCAAGAACTCAACTCGATTCACGTCTAATCACGAACCAAATGAACTGAACCGAACTTCCATCTATGAACCAGCTTAACCAATTCACTCAACAGATGCGGTCACTCTTTGCGGGAATGACACCGCAGTCCAAACTGATGGCCGTACTGCTCACGGTAGGGATCGGAGTCAGTTCCATTTTCTTGATCCAAGGCGCGGCATCGAGTGCGGGAGCAATGGTCTACCTCCTCGACGGCAGAATGCTAAGTGAAGAGGAATTGGACAATATCGAGTTTGCCCTTGGGACCTCGGGGCTCCGCGGTTCTGAGCGAGTGGGTAATCGCATTCGTGTTCCAAAAGCATCTAGCGACGTGTACTACAAAGCGATCTCCGAGGGGAAAGCCATTCCCGAGGGGATGGGTAACGCTGGCGAAACGATGCTTAAAAGCAACAACTTATTAGACTCCACCAAGACCACGGAAGCAAAACAGTTGGCCGCAAAGTTGAAGGACTTAGCTAATGCGATCAAACGCATGGACCCAATGATATATGACGCATTTATCATCTACGACGAGAAACGAGCGGGTTTCTCAAGTGATCGCAAGCAATCAGCCAGCGTTGCCATCCAGACCAAGGGCCTAAAAGAACTAGCTGGCGACAAACGGCGTGCCATCATTAGCTTTGTTGAAAAATCATTTGCGGGACTCAAGCAATCCGATATCGCCGTCTATTGCAACGGTGAAACGACGGTTGCATCCGATGACCCGACCTCGATGCAACAATCCAAATACTATCAATTGAAGCGACAGCAGGAACACGAGTATCGCATGCGGGCAGAACGCCTATTAACAGACTATGGCAATGTTCGGTTGGACGTGAATGTCGAGCTGGATCCGATGGCCAGCGAGGAAACGGAAAGCATCAGCTTTAACGAAAAACCCACGAAAATCCAATCGGCTTCCAGTAAGAAGGATGCCAAAACTCAACGAATGGCCTCCGGTGGAAGACCTGGCACGGACCCGAACGTAAAAGCCAACCAAGGCCAGTCGCTTAGTACCCCTGATCAGAATAGCGAAACGAAGGAACAAACCGAAAGCGAAAAAAGCGTTACCGGAAACACGCTGAAGAAAACGGAGATCGTTGGCCATCAGACGACGCGAGTATCGGTTTCCATATCTATTCCGTTCTCGTACTATCGCAAAGCATGGGAATACAAAGAAAAAGAACGCAAGCCAAAAGAAACCCCCAGCGAGCTCACCGAAAGCGAACTCACCACTTTGATGGCGGAAACCGAAAGAAGCATTCAGGGAAAGATCAATGCGATCTTGCCAAAAGTTGCAGCCGGCGAGGACAAATTCCCTCGCGTTTTTGTTGATTCCTATCCAGACATGCCTGTGCAAGCCCCGCCCGGCACGTCCACTTCGGAAAAGGCCATGGATTGGTTGTCGCAGTCTTGGCAAACGCTCGCTCTGATGGGAATAGTTGGGGCTGCCCTGGTTTCGCTACGGAGCTTTGCTAAGACCGTCCCAGCTTCGAACGACCGAGATTTTGAACGGGGCTTTGACTTGCCGCTCGACGATGCTACCGATATCGACTTAAGCTCGTTGACCGAAGAAGAAAACGAGTCGTTCGCCCCGCCGTCGGAAGGGGAAAGCACTCCACCGCGACTGCGAACAACGGGTGGCGATATCAAAAATGATCTCACCGCCTTGGTTCGGGACAACCCCGACGCTGCAGCCACCATGCTTCGCAATTGGATCACGGACTCGGATTAGGCCGGAGTAGGAAGTAGGAAGTAGGAAGTAGGAAGTAGGAAGTAGGAAGTAGGGGAGAGGAAGTATCCTTTCAGGTTGGTCGGGGCTTTTCCCCCACCAACCTTGTTTTGGCGTACTAACGGCCGGCACTCGCGATCGACCCGTTGCCCAGGGCTTTGCCCGCGTTTGGCGGGCAAAGCCCAGGGCAACGGGAATTGGGACGTCCAATTGTAGTACGCCAAAACGTATCCGACAGGGACAAGCCACGAACGGATGGGCCAGCGATAAAGAAAACGCCACACCTACTGGAAAGTGATTCCAAGGACGGATAAGCTCAACAGTAGGTTCGTGTGTTGTCGAGCCAATCCATTCTTGGTCCATTGTATTGGAGTCCTCTCATGGCTACCGTTGTCGCACCTATCGCTCAGCCCAAAGTCAAACATACCGAATGTTTTATCGACGGTCAGTGGCGCCCGGCAATGTCCGGCAAGACCTTTGAAACCATCAATCCCGCAACCGAAGAAGTGATCTGCGACGTGGCCGAGGGGGATAAAGCGGACGTTGACGCGGCAGTCAAAGCAGCTCGCCACGCCTTCGACAACGGACCCTGGAGCAAAATGGATGCCCGAGATCGCGGCAAAATCATGTTTCGTTTGGCCGACCTGATCGAGGAAGAAATCGACGATTTGGCAGCCCTAGAAACGTTGGACAATGGCAAGCCGATTCGCGAGTCACGCTATGCCGATTTGCCACTGGTCATCGATTGCCTGCGATATTATGCCGGCTACGCTGACAAAATCCACGGTTCGACGATTCCGATTCGTGGCAATTACTTCACCTACACACGACGTGAGCCAGTTGGGGTTGCAGGCCAAATCATCCCTTGGAACTTCCCTATGCTTATGACGGCCTGGAAGTGGGGACCGGCTTTGGCGTCTGGCTGCACGATTGTAATGAAACCTGCCGAGCAAACGCCGCTTACATGCTTGCGGATGGCACAACTCGCCAAGGAAGCTGGAATTCCAGACGGCGTTATCAATGTGGTCCCAGGCTATGGACCGACGGCCGGGGCGGCCGTGGTTAAACACCCAGGCGTCGACAAGATCGCGTTTACGGGCGAACACCGA
This sequence comes from Pirellulales bacterium, assembly GCA_038219625.1. Lineage (GTDB taxonomy): Bacteria > Planctomycetota > Planctomycetia > Pirellulales > Pirellulaceae > JBKCUI01. The sequence goes on from JBBRJI010000619.1 coordinate 3,944, forward strand.
ACCGCCCAAATCATCATGCGGGACGCTTCTGAATCACTCAAGAGGTTGACGTTCGAACTAGGCGGCAAGAGTCCCAACGTGGTACTCGCGGACGCCAACCTAGAT
>JBBRJI010000620.1:0-4046 GCA_038219625.1 Pirellulales bacterium
CGAGAGCCTGAACAATCTGAACATCTCGCAGTCTGGGATGTGTTAGTAAAGACGCTTGCACTTTGGTCGCAAAATCGCGATTCTCAGCCAGTGAGCCACCCCGCACAGCAATCTCGATAGGAGTCGACGAGCCAAAGCTCATAACTTCGCTCAGAATATCTGCAGGTTCAAACGAAAAGCGAACGTCCGGAAATTGATTGCGGAATTTGCTTCGCAACTTGGCTTGCAATTGCTCGGTGTTGATTCCCGTATGGGGCTTGAGTGCAATTCGGAGAACTGCCTCTTCCGGGCCCCGCATGAATTGATAAACCGAATTGATCGGAAATGAAGCTGGTACCGTGCCAACGTATCCCAGGGTTAACGCAATACTGTCAGGCCCGACATCCTCCTTGATCGAATCCAATACACGCAGAGCAATCTGCTCCGTCACGTCGATATGCGTACCGTCCTTGGCTCGCATTCGCAATCGGAATTCACCGGCATCAATCTTGGGAAAGATATCAACACCGATTCGAGAAACGGTTGACCAAATGGCCAGTCCGCAGACAACCAAATAGACTGGCACGACAATCCAACGAGCTGAAATCATCCCTTTGGTCCAACCTCGGAATGCAGCCACCAAGAACGAATCGCCATGTTGCTGTTCGACCTTGGCCGCGTGATTTCGCAAAAGCCAGATGCAAAGGATGGGGACGAGCGTGCTGGATAGCAAATAGGACCCGACCATCGCAAAGCCGACTGCCAGCGAGAGAGGATAGAAGAGTTCTCTCGGTGCTCCCTGCATAAAGAACGTTGGCACAAATACTGCTAAGACGCAAAGCATGGCAAGAAGCCGAGGAATGGCGGTCTGATGATTTCCGTTCCACACCGCGACGGCGATCGACGACGATTTTTTCATTTGTGTATGAATATTCTCGATTTCCACAGTCGCTTCATCCACCAGAATTCCAACGGACAACGCAAGCCCGCCGAGAGTCATTAAGTTGATGGTTTGCCCAGTAAGCCATAGACCAACAATGGAGAACAAGATGGCTAATGGTATGTTGAGTACGACCACGAGCGCGCTTCGCCAGTCTCGCAGAAAAAGTAGAACCATGAGCCCGGTTAGCAAGGCACCGAGAAAGCCTTCCGTCGCTAAGCTTGTGATTGCCCGCGTGACATACGGAGACTGATCGAATTCAAACGAGACTTTTATGTCGCTAGGTAGTTCCTTTTGCATCTTGGGAAGCGCCGTCTTGATCTCATCAATGACATTCATGGTCGAGGCATCCGCTCGCTTGGTTGCCAAAATGTAGACCGCTCGCCGCCCGTTTACGAGTGCATAACCGGTGGTCGTATCGCTTGCGTCTTCAATGTTCCCGATGTCGCGTAAGTAAACGGTCTGAGCACCGGTCGTGAGCGGGATTTGTCCGAGGTCGCGAATGTCGCGAACCATGGCATTGGTTGGTACGGATGGATAACTGTCTCCCAGCCGAACGTTGCCTGATGGACTGATCGTATTCCCTTTGGTCAATGCACCGATGACGTCGTCAGGCGACAGGCCGAATGCTCTGAGTCGATCGGGGTTGGCACGAATGACAATACTCCGGGCCGATCCTCCAAAGGGTGGCGGTGCCGAAACGCCAGGAAGCGATGAAAACATCGGACGAACTTTAAAGAGCGCTTGGTCCTGGATTTCGGCGATGGTTTTGGTACCGCTGGACAAAACGAGATAACCAACAGGAACACTCCCCGTGTCGAATCGCATGACGAAGGGTGGAACCGTACCCGGTGGCATCATGGCCCGCGAGCGGTTGACGTAGTTGATGGTCTCCGCCATCGCCTGCGCCATATTCGTCCCTGGGTGAAAGATCAGCTTCATGAGAGCTGTCCCCTGAACGTTGCGGCTTTCTACGTGATGAATGCCATTGATGTAGAGAAAGTGATATTCGTAGTAATTGGTAAGTAGCCCTTCCATCTGGGCTGGATCCATCCCTCCGTAAGGCTGACAAACGTAAATTACAGGTAGATTGAGCGAAGGAAAAATATCGATCGCCATCCGCTTAATCGGAAGCTCGATCCCCTTCCCTTTCAACCAATCATCGACGGATTTTGGGCGAATGACCCCCAAACCGACAATGACCAACGCAATCAAACCTACGAAAACGCTTCTTGGCCGGCGAAGCGCAAAATGGAGAGGGTTCATTCCTTGATTGTCTTCCTAGGCGAGCTTAGTCGTCAACGTGACACGCAAATATCGAAGTGCAATTGTAATCAGACAGCTAGAAAAAGGCGATTCTCGATGAATATCGGCGCAAGGACCATGTGGCGCAACGTTTACCCGGGGCGGCTCTTCGTGCCGTTCGTCACCCTGGGTTGCGATGCAGAGCAGAATTCGAATAAGATCTGATACAGGAGGATTTCAAACGATGGTAAACTCAAGCCCTCGTTTGGGAAAAAGGATTCGAGTCCTAGTTTGGAGGAATTGTGTCACATTCATTGCGATTTCGAGACGACATCGAATGGGTGCTCTATCCTGAAAGTGAGAAGTGGGTGGCCAGGGATCCCCTCAATTCCTCCTTCTTTTACTTTAGCCAATTGGAATTCTCCGCGGCGAAACTGCTCAATGGTAAGAATTCGCTGCTGGATGTGGTAAAAGCCATCAACCAACTTCATCTGGGTCCTCCGATTTCGGAACAATGGCTACGTGTCTTAATTGGTAAATGGAGCGGTTCGCATCTTTTGCTTCCGACCACACATAGACGTTCCGTAGATGCCTCGCGGACTTGGCCAGCGAGAGCCACTCGGGCGGTGACACAACTAATACTCAGCCCGCTATCGATCCGCGTCCCACTCCTGAAGCCATCCGAGTTTTCGTTATGGTTTCGCAGTTTGGCGTTCGTTCTTTTTCATCCATTCGTTGCAACGCTCACTCTGGTTGTCTCGATAGCGTGCGTTTTTTTTGTGCTCAATCAGCTATTGCGAACTCCAAATTGGATCGTGTTTGATCTTCGAAAGATTCAAGGAGATCGATGGATCGCAATCTTGATCAGCTATCTCGTCGTGAAATCCCTCCACGAATTGGGGCATGTGTTGGCCTGTGCTCGTTGGGGAGCTCGGTGTCGGGAGATTGGTGTGCTCTTTTTGTTTTTTACGCCTTGTTTGTACTGCGACACGACCGACTGCTGGAAGCTGCCCTCCAAGTGGCAGCGGGCCGCCATCGGCAGTGCGGGACTGTACGTCGAGGTCATACTGGCTTGCATCGCGTCGATCGTATGGTTGACGGCCTATGACGGATTGGAACGAACGGTGGCGGCGAGCGTTATGCTGATGTGTTCGCTTGGCACCATTTTTGTCAACGGAAATCCATTCTTTCGTTACGACGGCTATTACATCCTATCGGATTTGTGGGGAGTCCCGAATCTGGCTCAACAGAGTTCATCGGCACTTTGGCGTATTTTTGTGTTTTGCCTCGGCGGGCGCAAATGGCGATCAGACGAATTTGACAGGAGTATTTATGCCCTTGCCGGTTTTGCTTTGTTTTCGACGTTGTATCGATTGACGGTGCTGGTCTTGGTGATGTGGCTCGTTTGGAATACCCTGGTTCCACTAGGCTTGGGGCTCTTTGCATTACTGATTTTCGCTACAACTGGCCTTGGTATACTCGTTGCTGTTACTCGTTTCCTTCATAGTCTCATGACGGAGTTTTTTGCTCCCATGCCAATTCGATTTCTAAGGTTTGCCTTTTTGATTGCGATCCTCGTGGCGGGGCTTTACTTGGTGAGCGTTCAAAGTGTTCCCGGCTACGTCCGAACACGGGGCTACTTGGACTTTGGAGACAAAGTGCCAATCTACGCAGCCCAGACGGGATCGATTCAGTTTGTGTCAGACAAAATGGCAACAAGCGATCTGCATTTTGAAAAGGGAGACCGATTGTTCGAAATGGACTGTCCCGAAAAAGAATTGGAACTGATTAATCTCACCAATGAGATTTCCTACACCAAGTCGAAAATCGAGATTCTGAAGAAATCGTCGGTCAACGAACGCTCTACTTCGTACGAGTTACC
>JBBRJI010000621.1:0-4038 GCA_038219625.1 Pirellulales bacterium
AACGTATCCCTATAAGTACGCAACGGGTTCTCTTGAAGATCGAGCTTGCGCAGGTGGGTTGCGAATTCCAAGCCGACCAAGTTCTGTACCCCAAGATTCGACAGGGACAACGAAGCCAACTGCGATAGATCCGTTTGTGTAATCTCTCGCAGCAATTGTTGATTGCTACTTTGATAGAGTTGGGTTGCTTCGGCGGCAGTCAGCGCTCGCGAATGAATTCCAACCTCATCCATTAGTCCAACAAAGGCTTCGCCATTGTTGCTATTCCCGATCTTCGTCGTCGAGATCCCTGTTGCAAGCGAAGTACCGCCTCCCCCACCAAGATTCGCCGAGGCCAATCGGCCATTGATATAGACGCGGAAATCCGAGCCACCGCCGTACACCGCAGTCACGTGCGACCAAGTTTCGAATGCAATGCTAGATGTTGTCGCAAGCAACTGGTATCCAGAACCCGAGCCTGTGCGGCGAATTAAATTTATTACGCCACTCGATTCGATACGAAACGTGAATTGACCTGCCACGTTCACTTCGCTGCCAAAATCGCTGACGATAGTTTGTGTATGCGAGCTAACGCTGGGCTTGATCCAAGCGCTCACTGAAAAAGGGCCTTCTAGATTTGAAACTCGCTTACCAATATCGACGTAGCTCGCGTCATTAAACCGAAACGACTGGCCTTGAACCGCGTCATCGCTATACGCCATGTTGGAGAATGTTGCCGAGTTTTGCTGAGCTGAACTGTCGTTGGTCGAGTTATCAGCTTGCCAATAGCCAATCATTCCATCGGCAGAAATTGGCGAGAACGTTGATTTCGGATAACGAGTGATGCCGAGTCCGGCACCAATTGCATAACGCAAATTCGCATCGGCAATCGTCACCGTTTCATCTGGCTGCACATAAGAGGTCGCGGTAACGGCCAGGCTGGCTGGAGGTGCAGTCACGCTTTCACTGAGCGTCGACTCGACATCCATGATTTCGGTAGCTTCGGCAATGAAGGTGTCGTATCCAAAACCTCCCGTGATTCTGTCTAGTCCACCATCGCCAACCAAAATGTCGTTGCCATCGCCCCCCGCGATGATATCGCGATCCACGAAAACCGAATCAGCGAGACCGTTGCCGAGAGGTCGATTGCTTGGAGGCAGCGTTAGGGACAATGCAAACGGGAGTGCTCCGGGATAGGTAGCGACATTAGAGTTGTAAACTCGCAGATAAAACTCACCGGCTCGCTTTCGACGCAAGTCGATGGTCGATTTACCTAATGCGATAGGAGTACCGTCAGTCCGATAAAGATCGACTAACAGATAGCGGGAGGCATCAACCGATTTGTCGGAGGCCAATACTTGAATGAAGTCGCTTGCGGTCGCATCTGCAACGGTTCGGAATCGATACCATGCTTCGTTGTTACTAAGGTTGGCCAAGGTGGCCGCAACCGAATACGGAACTCGTGTGGATTCGATGTTTTCTGAAGTGGCGGGCTGCCCACCCGCGGCCAAGAATCGCACGTGGGCATCGCTAATAGGTTGTGCATAAGTTCTGATGAAGTCGATCGCTCCAGGACTGTCCTCACTAGGCGAGGTTAAGTCGTCCCGCAGGAAACGCAGCGTGCCAGCAGGGGATATGACCGCGCTCTCAGCCGAATCAATAAACCTAAACTGCTCTACTCCGTCTACATAGGCTACAAACTCTTTGGAGGCCGAATTTCTCGTCAAAAGCAGGTGATAGAAACGTTGTGGCTCGAAAATGGCTTGGCTACCCACTGGCCTCTGCATACCAAGCGATTGCACAAACTCTAGTTTTCCAAAATGAGCATACAGGCCATTGTCGCTAACGGGGGTTTTGAAGTCCAAAATCCGTTCCCACGATGCTGCTGACGAGTCCGTCATCATGAACCGCATTTCCAGACTGTAATGTGCTGGGTCGGCGACAGCATTAGTCAAACTCGGACCTTGACCTAAACCAAAGGTATATCCGGTCGACGTGAGGCTTCCACCGCTTGGTACGACAGGCGGTCCGCCGAGTTGGTCCGCATACGAAGCGTTCAGATTGTAAATATTCGATGCGACGGGCAAGGAAGTCGTAGTCGTTGTAGCCGTGTTTCCGATCAAGAACGGGACACCGCCGTAGACCGTGTTTGCCAGATTGGTTGTGGATGTCGGGAACGATGATTTCTGCGAACCGCTTACTCCGTTAAGCACATAGATGCGGCCCGTTTTGTTCTGTGTCAAGCTGTCCGATTGGCTCGCACCGATCAGCAAATCAGAAACACCATCGCGGTTGAGGTCAAGCGCTTTGCCTGCCGTCAATGTGCCAAGCTGCTCCTGACTCGAAGCGCCAAGAATTGTTTTGCTCGGTCTATCCAGCGATAGTTGACGGCCTTGGTTGGCAAAGCCAGTAAAGATCGCCACGCGTCCTTGATTCGAGGTCGACAGAGTCGTCGTAGTACTTCCATTGCGAGCGATGAGAGAATTGCTCGGTTCGCCTACGACCAAATCCATTTTGCCGTCGGCATCGAAGTCGCCTGAACTGACATTCAATGGCCCGGCCTTGAAGAGCGTTCCGGCCAAGCCGTCCGCGCGGCTAATTACGACATCTGCCGCTTGGGTCATGATGGTCACGTCGTCGATATGGAAACCTTTATGCGTATTGAAGCCACCCGTCACGATATCGAACTTGAATTGAACTTGAATGTTGCTTCCAGCAAAGCTTTTCAGATCAAACTCAGCCCTTCGCCAAGGGTTACTGGTATTAGCGGTAGTCGGATCCACCAACTTTCGATCGCTGCCTCGGTTGGAACCGCCAGTCAATTTAAAAGGCGCACCACCATCTTTGGAAACATAGACTTCTGCCAAGTCGTGGTCAGGCAGCCCATCGGTCTCCAGCAAATAGTTAAAGGCCAGCGAAAGTGGACTACTTGAAGTGATCGTAGTTAGGTCGATATTAGGCGAAGTCAACGTACCACTAGTGGTCGTACCGTTGTAGTCGAATCCAACCGGCGACGTGACCTCTTTTCCAAACGCGTAGTGGAGTCCGCCACCCGACGCGTACGCATACGTAGAAGTGGTACGCCAGAGATTGTCTGCGGAAGTTGGGTTCATAGACCAGCCAGCGTTATCCCCTGCAGTGTTAGAAAAATCGGCCTTAAACACTTCACCAGCACGTCGCGCGATGGCTAGATTTGTAGCACCGTAGTGAACGAAAACGCTGCCGGCTGTACTATTGACGCCGAACGCCCCCTCTTGAGATCGCGTTAACGCAAAATCGTCGTATCCGTCGCGGTTCAGGTCTCCGGCCGCGAATAGGCCTGCACCCAGCAGATAATCTTGGTAGATGCGGGCCGCGCTCGATCGCGAGACGAGATTTGCACCCGTCGTTTGGCCGAGGAACAAATAGACGCGCCCGATATCCAGTCCCGGATAGGCCGGAGAACCCATTCCCGATTGAACAAATTTTCGGTTGGCTAGCAAGATGTCTTCTAAGCCATCGTCATTCACATCTCCGGGAACCACCGCAATCAAATCATCGCCGCCAGGCGATGTGCCAGTCCAAGGCCCAAAGATCTGACTTAGGGCCGCAATCGGATTGTCCGAGGAACTCGCATTAATTGAACCAAAGGCTTGAGTGGTTGTCTGATTAGCGTCCTTGAGCGTTGCGCCAGAATAGATGTAGCTGATGCCGGATGAGGGGACGATTAAGACGTCCGCGTACTTCTTGCCGTCGGTTGCGTGCGCTCCATTCCAGTGGAGCACATGCATTTGCGAAACGGTACTACCAGCGGCGATCGTACGGTTTACGTTGGTCGCGGTTGGGTTACGCACCAAAGTTGCACCGCCCCATAGGATATTGACGGTGGAGCCAAGTCCGAAGACCAAGTCATTGATACCGTCACCATTGATGTCGCCGAATCGCTCGGCCGGTTTTCCAAGAACGGCATGGTCGATTACGACGTTGGCCAACTGCGAAATCGACGTGGTCGATCTCAAATCGACTGGGCCAAACAGGATGTAACTCGTCCCCGAACTCCACGCTCCTCCTGAAACATAC
>JBBRJI010000622.1:0-4018 GCA_038219625.1 Pirellulales bacterium
GCCAAGGACCTGAGTTCCGGTAATTCTGTCTCCCAAAATCCAGCTAATAAGGGAAGTAAAAACAGGGATTAGATTCAGAAATATCCCCGCTTGGCTGATACCAATCGCTCGGATGGACATATTCCAGCGCCAAACCGAGGCCTGTTCCTCGATCACTCGGTTTCGTGGTGAAATACGGCTCGAAAATCTTTTCGACAATATCATTTGCAATCCCTGCCCCCATATCGCGAACGGACAGTGTGACATAGTCTCCGTGCCCAGGCGCTAGTGACCAAGACTGAGTTGGAACGGAGCCATCAATTGTCGTCATTCTGGTCTCTACCACGATCTCTCCTCCCTCAGTCATCGAATCGCGAGCGTTGATGAGTAAATTCATCAAGATTTGCTCAAACTGACTAGGGTCGAGCTTTGCATTATCGATCTTTTTGTCTAATGACTGTACGAGCCTAACACTGTCGCCGAGCAAGCGCCGAGCGAGCGGCTCAAAGCCTCGGATCGATTGATTGATATTCAGTTGCACTGGACGAACAACTTGCTTTCGACTGTACGCGATTAGTTGTTTCGTCAAGTTTCCTGATTGTTCCGAAGCGCATTGAATCGCTGACAGATGAGCGAGACGCTCGGTCTCCGTTGCAACCGGTTGTTGAAGGCAATAGCAACTCGTCTGTATTACCGTGAGGGTATTGTTCAGATCATGTGCAATGCCACCCGCAAGTCGACCGATCGCCTCCATTTTGAGAGACTGCCTCAATTGCTCCTCTGCGATGACACTCTCCGTAATCTCTTGGAGAACCGCTTCTATGCCGATAACGATTCCGTTAGCGCTTCGAACGGCACGGGCGATTGCTTGCACCCATCGTTGAGCGCCCGTCGTTGTCTCAATGCGATATCGGATAGCTCTGCGTTCCCGCGAGGCGATCACTCGATGCAAATACTCACGAAAGGACTCTCGCTCTTCTTTGATGATATAGTCGAGATAATCGATAAAGCTAGGGCTTCGCGCTGCAGGGTTTAGGCCGTGAATTTGATACGTTTTCTTCGACCATACGGATTGATCAGAGACCGCATCCCAATAGATCGATCCTAATTCAGCCAATGACTTCGCATCTTCCAATCTCGCCTCGACAATCGCCTTTTCTTGTTCCGCTTGAATTCGGCCCCAAGACTCATCACTTAGACTTTCACTGGTTTGCCGAAGTTCATCGGTGCGAAGCTCAACCTTTTTTTCCAACGCCTCATTTGCACGGCGGAGTTCGATGCGGGCTTGGTCCAAATGCAGCTTCGTTTTTCTTAACTGACGGTACGCAATCGTTGATACGCTAAGCCCCACGGCCAAAAGAGCAGATAGGGATGATGCGAACAAGAATTTAACATGCGGCGACATTGGGGGAGGCGACGCAAACCGGATATCGTCGTAACTCCGCACGACCAACAAACGGTCCTCCCATTTGCCAGTCGGCGCGGTAACTAATCCCGAGACGCGATAGGATGCACCAATGGCGAAATCTTTGGTATCATCTTGAGTGGAATGTTCTAAAACCAAGGCCGAAAACCGTCCACTGCTGGACTCAAAAGTCTTGAATTTTCTGCCGTCGATCGTATGGCGATCCACTAGGACTCCTCGCGACGAAATCAAACGATTCAACGTCGACACGTTCGCCATTTCGGAGGGGGATTTAGGTTGGAATTCGAGTTCTTCGCCCGGTCTGTAGCCAAGGATTTCTGCGTATTCGATCCATTTCCGTACGCCCTTGGTGCGAACAAAACCTATGAGCTCAACGCGACGATCTTTAGGTTCTACACTTTTCAATTGGCCAAACGATTCGATGCCAAAACTTTTATCCACGAGCCAAGTACTGCCGTGATTCTTGCTGAACACATCGGCTTCGAAGCGTATTAGTCCACTTGGGCTCGGAAATGGTGAATTCAAAACAGATTGCAAAGTATCCCTTGGTGTTGAATCGTATACCTCTTTCTGTGAGCTAATAATCCGAAAGCTATCCCGATTCGGCACGATCATTTTAAATGTGTTGCGACTTTCGATTGGGATCACGACTCCGCAAACTTCGACTTCCGTATAGTCGGGCAATTTTGGATCCACTCGAAAGCCAGAGTGCACTACGTCGCATTCCACTCCTCCGCTTATCAGCCCATATTCCATTTCATTGGCGATGTTGACTATGCGGACCATGATGCCGCGTAATCGCACGAAATCGGCATCGATTGCTTTGAGTGAACGGACCATCTCTGGAGCGGAGGAAAGTGCAGGAATTGGTAGGTTTCCAATGGAACGACTCGTCACCCGCTGAACTTGAACAAAAGAATTGCGGTGACCTTCCTTCGTGACTCCTTTCAATGCGATTTTTTCGCCAACTGCGACTGGCCAGAAAGTCTTTTCGGCCTCTTCGTCCTGGGCTTCGCAATACACTCCGCAGGTGTCATCCGACAAAAAGAATCCTTTCCAACCGTCTGGAACGCAGGTAACAACGCCCTCCAATTCAACGCTGAGTCCTTTGGCAGCAGCTTCTGGAGGTAAAAACTTCGCTTGGTGAACTGTCGTTATTCTTGGAGACTCGTTCGATGGAACTTGCACGAAACCCGACATTGCTATGAGGCAAAGCAAAAAAAGGCTTAGGTGCATTAACCAAACTCCCAGTGATGGAAAGCGACCATGAACGTTCGCAGGTCAAAATAGCGTTTTGAAGAACGTCATCCTAGCATTGTATCACGGTCAAGAAAGTCGAACCGCCACTGGGATGGAGAAATTGGCGGGTGGTCACACTTTGGAGTCTAGCGTTGCGGCGGGGCCGTTTCTCTTCTGCCCTCGTAATTGGGCTCGCTGGAAGACATCGTCGTAATGTAACACGGCAAAGGTATGGACGAATGGGAATTGAGCTGGTTCCGCAAAAATTGCTTGGATGAATCCAAGAACTCCAAACTTATTTCGACAAGATATTCGAGCGTCCGCAATCGACTAAGCATCGACCGGCCAGGGCCGATCGTCCAATGAGCATTCTGCATTCGAGTGTTTCGCGATTGCTCAACGTAACTTCGATTGGCCACTGAAAACCTGCGATGTACAGAATGGTTTCGATGACGGGCCGTGACTCAATGTGACCGTTCGACGAGCGGATGCTGCGGTATTCAATGAGTCTTGCATTGCAATGATACGGCGTTTCTTCATGGTCGTGATCGCCCATAATGAAGAAACGGACCCAATTGTTGGAACCTCGCTTGAATTCTTCGATTCGCTCCGCATGCAGTGACGACATAGAAGCACCTGAATCGAATTTTGCGTGGAGCCTATCAACACCGAACTCCGGCAACGCAATCCATTCTCGCCATCCAACCAAAAGGAGTTCGTCGCAGTCCTGGATCACCATTGATTTATCGCGACGATCTGAAAAATTGAGAAGGGGCCGCATCAGGATCCTTAAATTCAAGATGGAACAGGTTTGCCGATTTCTCTCAGCAGATCCATTGTAAACAGTCCTGAGCTGTGGCCATCGGAAAAATTGATGTTGTAAGCATAATTCCCAACGGGCCGCATCTGCGTAACAGCCAAAGGGACCGTTTCGGCAGCCGAAAGCACCTGTAGAAGTCCCTTGGGTTTCGATGCTTCGGCTCGTTTTTTTTCCCTGCAAGTCGCACATGGACAAGCATTTCGAAGCAAGCCAAAGGGATAAGTCAAGGTTGCGCCGTCGCTCCAGGTGATTTCTACCGAGCGATTTTCAGTCAGTTTTAGCGCTGTTGGCTGGTGTTCCATGCGCTTTCAATCAAACTTCCGTTGCGACGATTTGTCGATGGTTGGGAAGTCCTTTGGAACCGTCGTATCCGAGACCTTCCCTGTCGCTGCCCAGTCTGTGCCCCGCAACAAGACGATAATGAAGCCGACACATTCCATCGAGTAATCCGCGTGTCCCATAGGGGTGTGGAAAACGCGCCCCTTACCATAATCGATTGTCATGATCATCGGCTCATGTCGATCCGTTCCCCCCTGTGCTTTGGAAGAAAAGGA
>JBBRJI010000623.1:0-4017 GCA_038219625.1 Pirellulales bacterium
TGACATCCCTGACGCAGTTCCAATCTATGACGCAGCATCAATACGGGCCATCGAAGTCTTGTCTCATGAGCAACAAGTTAAAGCGTTCAGAGAATTCTCGCTTTTCGAATTTAGAAGAGATTTTGCAACTCCCTTTTCGACGCCTGGTTTCTTGTCCTTTCTTGGACTCTCCACAACCGATGCACAAGATTTGAAGTCGATTGCAACTGCGGAATCAGACGATCTGGCTAAGGAATTGCATGAGCTAAACAAGAACCTGTTCAATAAACTCTGCGATGAATTATCGCAAGCCAACCGGTCTATGCTAAAAGTTGTATTTGACGGTGTTTGGTAGTTTCACAGCAAGGGCCGCGATTCGCTTGGTCGGCCCACAACGCTATCCTCACTGAGGGCTGTAATAGTCAATCGTGCGTTGGATCGCATCTTCGCAAACGGCGCAAAAACCTTCCTTGGGATTGGCGCTACCCATCCAGCACCTGGACTGGGGCCGGTACATCCCTTTCGACAAATAGCCAGCACCCTCAAACGCTCCCACAATCCGTTCGACGTTATTCGAGCTTGGAATCGTTGGTAACGCGACGCCCTTGGACAAGAGCGATTTCCATTTGATTTGATTGGGATCCAATAGCCGGGTGATGTTGGGCTCGACGGGTTCGATGCCCGCGGGATACATGTCGTTGTAGGAAACATTGCCGACATATTCGTCTGCCAAATACGCTAATCCATGTCCAAGCTCATGTACAAATACCATTTGGCTTTGGGGCGAATCGGTACTGCAAACGCAATAATCCAAGCAGATGGCTCCCCCGCCGTAAGTCGTTGTGTTGACGAGAACCACGATCGTGTCATAAGGCACGCAAGCAGCCATCTGATGCATGCGGTGGTTGTCCTCTAGCAAAAGATAACGATCGATGTCGAGGGTGTTGAATGACGAATTCAGGGCGGTGTTTCGAAAGATTCCCTTATGCGGCTGGTCTGTTCCAGATTCCTCAGAAGCCCGAAAGACCCCTCGAACGTTGAATCGATCTCTGGAAGTTGTGTAGGGGGCCGCAGAGAACAGGTAGTCTGCCATTTTTTTGACGTCGCTCTGGAACTTGTCTTCTTGCGAGGCGGAATAGCCCTCGGCCAGAAAAACCAAGTCCAGGCAATCGTGCGCCTTACCCTTGATTTGAACATCGAACGGCTTGTCGAAACTTCCGGGCGTCTCGCGGCGGATTCGGAACTCGGTGGGATCCAATTTTTCCGTAAAGATGATCGACAGCGAATTGTCCCCATTACGGCGCTCAATGGTCAACTTGATGGCTGCTTTGGGGAAGGGGATCCGAGTTGTTGTTTGAAAAACTCGTTTCGTGCCAAGGATAGCTGGCTTGGTCGTCGCATACTCCGCAAAAAGGGTGTCGAACCCTTTGGAATAGATCAAGCGGTTTGAAGCCGCGTCCCAAACCTTGACTAGGAATTTTCCGTACGGAAACGGAGTCAACAGATTCTTCGGACTCTCCGGCCAGCAAGGTTCCAGCGATACGTTTTGTAATTTCGTTACCAACTCTCGTGCGTCGCCGCATTGGTATAGCTCTAAACGAAGGGCTTTGTCGTGAAAATAGTCTTCGAAGGAGGCAGGCACATGCTCGGGCGACTGGCCAACCACAAAACAAGAGGTCGCCATAAACGCCCAAAGCCAAAGAAGGCTCGTCCGTTTCGCCAGATTCACAATGGCCCTTCGCGTTTCAATTCCACAATACGAGGTCCGTTATTGGCTTTTTGGCAACCATTGGCGCAACCGCTGCAACTCGACTGAGAGGTCTTATTCGGGTCCGGTTTGCGGATAAGCCCCAACCAAAAAAAGAACCACGATCGCAGTACGACAATCGCGCAAAGGGCTACCACCAGAATCGCAATAACGGTTTGTTGGTCCATGCTTTCTAGCTCCAAAAACGGAAGCATTGGTAAGTTAGCCAAGCTCCAATATATGCCAGGGTCGTCATGTAGGTGAAGGAAAAAATCGGCCATCGCCACGAATTGGTCTCGCGCCGAATGGTCATCAGCGTAGCCGAACACTGCGCGCACAAAGCGAAAAAAACCATGATCGAAAGGGCCGTAGCCAAGCTGAATACGGGTTTGCCGTCCGGCCATTCGGCCTGTCTCATCTGCTCCTGAAGGCCCTGGCTCTCTTCGTCTTGTTCGGATCCGAGCGAGTAAATCGTGCCCAAAGTCGCAATAATCACTTCACGGGCTGGAAAGGAAGCGATGACCGCTACCCCGATCTTCCAATCCCACCCAAGCGGTTTTACCAAGGGTTCGATTCGGTGCCCTGCCATTCCCAAGAAACTCGTCTCTATCAAGTTGCTTCGTTGCCGATTCACCTCTTCTTGGACTTCGTCGATCGCCTTTTGGTTTTCTACGAGCAAGTCTTCTACCTTCAAACGCTCGTCCTCGTTTTGTTTGGTCTGTTTTGGGTTGGTCCACTCCGCTTTTTCGGAATGCAATTGCTCCAGTGTCGCCACGGACGCGTCTAGCGATCTGTGATCACCAGGAAAATAGGCTGCGGCCCACACCAAAATGGACGTGCAAAAAATGAGCGTGCCGGCTCGAACCACAAATGCCACCACGCGTTCCCAAACTCGCTGGTAGAGCACGATAAGCGATGGCCACTTGTAACTATGAAGCTCCATCAAGAAAGTTGCTGGCTCACCCGGAAAGAAAAACTTTTTAAGGATCCAGGCGACCGGAATCGCCACCAATGCGCCCAAAGATTGCATCAGCATCAACACAATCCCCTGAAGCGATATCCATCCACCGGCATATTTGGTCTGGGGAACGAAAGCGTATACCATCAACACATAGACTGGTAAACGAGCCGAGCAACTCATCAAGGGTGCAATGAGCAAAGTCACCATGCGGTCTTTGCGGTTCTCGATGGTTCGCGTGGCCATGATTCCAGGAACAGCACACGCAAAAGAAGACATTAAAGGCAAAAACGACTTCCCGCTCAATCCAACCGTCGTCATGAGCTTGTCCATGACAAAGGCGGCGCGGGCCATGTATCCACAGTCCTCCAGAATTGCAATAAACAGAAACAGGATGGCGATTTGCGGGATAAAAACCACAACCCCCCCAACCCCGGCGAAGATGCCGTCGACGATCAGGCTGCGAAGAGCTCCAGGGCCCAAAACGGCTTCCACTCCGCTGCTCGCCTGCGATTGCAACCACTGGATCCCGTCCATCGGTAACTTCGCAAACAACGTGATCGACTGAAACACGAGAAACATGATCAGGATGAAAAATAACATCCCGACCCACCGATGGGTCAGCCAACGATCAATGCGATCGCTCGGCGAGGCAATGCGAGATTCTTTTCGCACGACCGCGCCATCGATCAATTTTCGAACCCAGGCGTAGCGAGACTTGGTCTCAAACATCGGAACTTTGCAACCCGCCGAATGGAGCCGCACTCGGGCTTCGTCTATCTGCTCCGCAATATCGGGCAATCCAGACTGGCAAATCGTCTTTTGAAAATGACCGTCGGTGTCGATCAGAAGGCGATCGACCTGATAGGTAGTTGGTTTGCGCCCCTTCGATTCAAGCCACTCGGTGAGCCGTTTGGCCTCCAGATGAAAAGGAATAGGGAACAACGCTCTGGCTTGTTGTTCCGGCTGGGCAATCGGGGCTGGTGCGAGAAGCGTCTGCTCGATGGCCTTCTTGAGTTGGTCGATGCCTTGCCGCTTGTTGGCCGATGTGCAAACAACCGGTACCCCCAAGCGTTGCGATAGCAACTCGGCATTGACTGTCAGTCCCTCGCTGGACACGCGATCCCACATATTCAGTACAACAATAACAGGCAATCCAAGCTCGAATATTTGACTGAACAAGTAAAGATTTCGCTCGATGTTCGCGGCATCGAGAATAACGATGGCTACTTCAGGTCTGGCTTGTTGAGGCAGGTCTCCAGACAAGACGTTGACCGCAACCGCTTCGTCTGCGGAACGGGCTGCGAGCGAATAGGTTCCAGGCAAATCGATG